>CAZNAX010000200.1:0-5895 GCA_964570965.1 uncultured Desulfatibacillum sp. | reverse complement strand
CGCCGGGTCTTGGCGCACATGACCCCGCGGGTGAAGGGGCTGTCGGGGTTTCCGATCAGCCGCAGCCGTCCATCCTCCTTCTGCTCCAGAATCAACGAGCAGGCGTCCGAACAGTCATACGTGCAGGCGGTGATTTTCCGCATGGAACCGTCAGAGTTTTTCCTTCACCGATTCGACCTTGCGCTGCATCCGCCCGGCAGGCCCCTGGCGGTAGTCGACTTTGAGCGACAGGACCACGCGGTTGCAGTCCTGACGCATGGTTTCGAAGCAGCGTGTGACGACGCCCATGACCTCCTGCCATTCCCCCTCGATACTGGTGCCCATGGCGCGGAATTCGTAAGGCAGACCGCTTTCCTGGATGATTTTGATCGAACGCGCCACGTAAGGGCTCAGACTCTCGCCCTTGTCCAGGGGATACATCGAAAAATCCAAGATGACACTCATCGCGTGACTCCTTCCCCCATTTGACATTCTGCGGTTCATTATTTTACAAATGCTTACCACGAGATGAATGCGATGTAAAAAAGGCCGGCCGTCGTTTCTGTTCCAAACTCAGAATCAGGACGCACGAAGGCCGTTTGGCGAAGCGTGCCCCGATTGCGCTGCAGTGACGGCGGCTTGAAGCGCAACCCCGAAGTTGGGCCCGCGAGAAAACCGACCCGCAAGGAGGCTTCGATGCCCGAGATCCTGCCTTTGAATTACCGCCTGCGCCTGGTTCCTGACCTGAGCCGATTCATTTTCGAGGGTCATGTCGAAATCCGGCTGCACCTGCCGGATCCCGCCGACGAGGTCGTCCTGAACGCCGCCGAGCTCGCCATCTGGACCTGCGGCGTCCAGCGCGGCGATGGTTTCAGCCCGTGTGCCTATCGGGTCGAACCGGCCCGGGAGGAGTTGCGCATTCAGCTACCCGAAGCCATGTCGGGCGAGATTCTGCTGGGCATCGAGTATTCCGGCCGGATCAACGACCGGATGGCGGGGTTTTATCGCAGCCGATACCTCCACAAGGGCCGCCGACGCCACATCGCCATCACCCAGTTCGAGGAAAGTGACGCCCGCCGAGCATTTCCATGCATGGATCACCCCGGCCGCAAAGCGACCTTCGACATCGAGATGGTCGTCGGCCGCGGCTTGGCGGCGGTCGCCAACACCGACATTGAAGCTCAGGAAATGCTCAAGGGCGGCAAGAAACGCCTAATTTTTAGGACCACGCCGAAAATGTCCACCTATCTGGTCTTCTTCGGCGTGGGCGAGTTTGAAACCCTCCAGGATCCGATCGACGGCCGCGTGCGGGTCCTCACCCTGCCGCCCTCGCAGAAACACGCCCGCTTCGGGCTGGAGTTCGCCCGCAACGCGCTGGCGTTCAGCGAATCCTACTATGGCATCCCCTATCCGCTCTCAAAGATGGACCTCATCGCCGTACCTGATTTCGCCTTCGGTGCCATGGAGAACTGGGGCGCCATCACCTTTCGCGAAAATCTCTTGCTGCACTACCCGGGGATCACGTCCAAATCCGGGGAGGTGCGGATCTGCGAGGTGATCGCCCACGAGATCGCCCACCAGTGGTTCGGCAATCTGGTCACTCCGTCGGACTGGAAGTATCTTTGGCTCAATGAGAGTTTTGCCACCTATTTCGGCTACGGCGTCGTCGACCATTATTACCCCGGCTGGGGGATCTGGCAACAGTTCCTGCACGGCACCACGGCCACGGCCATGCACCGGGACGCCTTGCTCGAAAACGTCGCCATCGAGATCCCCGGCGGCGAACACCTCGTGATCAACACCAGTACCGCCCCCATCATCTACAACAAGGGGGCCAGCATTCTGAGGCAGGTCGAGGGCTACATCGGACCCGCGTATTTCCGAAAAGGCCTGCAGCAGTATCTCCGAACGCATGCCTACCAAAGCGCCGAAAGCCGCCATCTCTGGGAGGCGTTCGAGACGGCCTCCGAGCGGCCGGTCACCGCTCTGATGAAGAATTGGGTCGAACAACCGGGCTTCCCGCTGGTCACCGTCGACCGCGACAAAGATGCGCTCGTGCTGTCCCAGCGGCGGTTCACCTATCTTCCTAACGACTCCGGCCAAAAATGGCTGATCCCGCTCAACCTGAGAACCTTCACCGCCGGCGGCGAGTCGCGCGGCGTTTCGGTTTTGATGGACGCGGCCGAAATGCGGATAGACCTGGAAAGAGGAGCGACCGCCTTCAAACTGAACGACGGCCAGACCGGGTTTTATCGGGTGAAATATGCCCATGCGGACGATATGCGACGATTGGGCGAGTTGGTGAGGCAGAAAACCTTGCCGCCGGAAGACCGCTGGGGGCTTCAGAACGATCTGTACGCCTTAGCCGTCGCCGGCGATGTCGGCTTCGACGACTATCTCGCTTTTCTGGAGCACTACCGCGGGGAAGACAGCTATCTGCCACTCGCCAGCATGGCCGCCAACCTTTCCCATGCTCATTTGACGGCCGGCCGGGAGACGGCCGCACAGATCGCAGCCCTGGCCGGCCCCTGGCTCGGCGAAGTGCTCGACCGCATCGGCTGCCGACCCCCACCGGAAGAGGATCAGACAACGGCCATCCTGCGAGACCAGCTCCTCTTCGACGCGGTTCAATACGGCTGCAGGGAGGCCGAGGCCTTTGGGATCGAACGCTTCGAGGAGCTTCGGCAGGGCGGATCGGTTCATCCGGATATCCTGCGCAGTGTCCTTCAGATCGGGGCCTGGAACGGCGACGGTCGCGTCTTCAGCTGGTTCGACCGACGGTTCCAGAAGTGCGAAAGCGAGCATGAGCGCCTGATCCTTCTATCCGCAATGGGCTGCTTCCGAGGGCGTGAGGTAATCGAAAAGGTGCTCGACTACGTTCTCGCCACGGTCCCGCCTCGCAACAAGTTCATTCCGGTGGTGGCGTTGGCAGCCAACCCCTCGGCCGCCTCCCTTTTGTGGGACTGGTACGTCAGCCACCTGCCGCAAATCGAGCAGTTTCATCCGATGCTCTACGAACGGGTGGTCGCGGCCATTGTTCCGGCAGCGGGCATTGAGCGCCCCGACGCTGTGCGCGGGTTTTTTTCGGAATACCTGCTGCAGAAGCCCGGGAAGGCTCGGGACGTGATCCGGCTCTCCCTGGAGCGCATGGAAATCAATTGCCGAATGCGGCAGCGCTGCCGCCCTTGACACGATTCAAAGGTTTCCGCTATAGAGCCACCATGTGGTGTTTCCACGCCCGTCTTGCCCGAACGTGTCCAATGGATCGTGCTATACTCCTCGTTTTTCCGGTCTCCGTGAACCACGGTTGGAGCTTGTCGCCGATATGAACCGTCGCACGTTCCTCAAACTGACCGGCCTGGGCAGCGTTTCTTTCGCCGCCGGCTGTAGCCCCGAGTCCCCCAAGCACCTCTATAGCCTGGTTCATGCACCCGACGACATGGTGACCGGCAAGGCCACTTGGTACGCGTCCACCTGCCGCGAGTGCCCGGCCGGCTGCGGCGTCATCGCCAAGAACCGCGAGGGCCGGGTGGTCAAACTAGAGGGCAACCCCCTCCACCCGCTCAACCGCGGCAAACTCTGCATGCGCGGCCAGGCGGCGCTGCAGGCGGTTTACAACCCGGACCGGCTGCGATCGCCCCTCTTGAGGGAAAAGGACGGTTTCACCCCGATCGACTTCGAACAAGCCCAGGCGCTCTTGAAGGCCAAGGCCTGGGAGGCGGCCCGCAAAGGCCCCAACCGGGTGCGGCTGCTGACCGAGACCGTCGGCGAAAGCCAGATGGAACTGTTTCGGACTGCGCTCCGCAATTGGAATTCTCTGGATGCGGTCGTGTTCGAACCCTATGCCTACGAAGCGCTGAAGACCGCCAACCGCGAAGTGTACGGCATAGACGGCTTGGTGTCCTACCGCATGGATCAGGCGGATGTACTGTTATCCTTCGGCGCCGAGTTTCTGGAAACCTGGTTGTCGCCGGTGGAGTACGCCTGGAAGTTCAAGGCGATGCACGCGACGCGCGGCTCGGAAAAAGGCGTTTTCTTCCTTGTAAGCCCGCTGCAGACGATGACGGGAGCCAATGCGGATCACTGGCTCAGCTGTGTTCCCGGCAGCGAGGCCGTGGTGGCCCTGGGCCTGGTGCGGCAGATGCTGGACATTCAGCGCGGCAAGCACCTTCCGCCGGCCTTGCGCCAGGCCCTGCTGAAAGCCACCGACCTTTATCCCCAGGAGACCGTGATCAAACTCTCCGGCATCCCCATGGAAGCCTACGAGCGATTGGTCGTTCGGCTGGCGGAAGCCAGGCAGCCCCTGGTGCTCGGTTCCGGCAGCGGGCTTTCCGACGAAAACGGCCTGCGGACGAACCTGGCCGCCAACCTGCTGAACCTCATTTTGGGTCCGGAGCTGAGGCTCATCGACGCCACCCATCGCCATCGCGTGGAAACCGCCGGCCCGCGGGCGGCAGTGTTGGATTTTCTAAAGACCTTGTCGGGCGGGGGCGCGGATCTGCTGATCCTCAACAACGTCAACCCTGCGTTCAGCCTGCCTCCGGGAAGCGGCGTAGACGCCGCCCTGGAGGTTCCGGGTCTCTTCGTCGTCAGCTTGGCCAGCTTCCTCGACGAAACCGCCCGGCAGGCCGACCTCGTTCTGCCGGTCCGGATGCCGCTGGAAACCTGGGACGATTACAGCGGCTGGTCGACCGTCGCCTCCACGGTTCAACCGGCGATGGGAGCGCTTTGCGGCGCCCCCCACCTGGGGGACCTCTTTCTGGAGGCTGGTTTTGAGGGCCAGCCCCCGGCGCCGGACTTCAAGACCTACGTGGCCCGCCGGCTGCAGGCGCAGGGGCAGGTCCGGGACAAACTCGAATGGCTGCGCGCCCTGCAGCAGGGCGGTGTCTTCCCGGCGGTCGGTCAAATGCCCGCCGCCCCGCCGATGGCCGTTTCGGAGCAGCTGCCCGCTGCGCTCAGTGCCCCCTATTCGCCGGCACCGGCGGCAGGTCTTTCCTTTGCCGCCGTGCCGTCCCTGCGGCTGTTCGACGGCCGCGGAGCAAACAAACCCTGGCTTTGCGAAATTCCGGACCCCGTCTGCCGGGTGGCCTGGCAGTCGCCGGTCCGGATGCACCCCGACACGGCCCGCGCGCGGGGGCTCCAAACGGCCGACATCGTCCAGGTCCGATCGCACGGGGGCAGCCTCGCGGCTCCAGTCTATGTCACGGAAACCATTCGCCCGGGGCTGCTGGTCATGGAGACCGGTCAAGGCCACAGCGCCTACGGCCGCTATGCCGAGAACCTGGGCGCCAACCCCTTCGCTCTTCTTTCCGCGACGGTCAACCCTGCCAGCGGGGGGCCGTCCTCCCACCTGGTCGATGTCTCGGTGGAAGCCACCGGCCGCCGCATCGCGCTCGCGCACACCGACGGAAGCCGCATCCAGCACGGACGGGCCTTTCTTCTGACCACCACCCTGGCCGATCTGCGCAAAGGGGGGCCGCCGGCCAAGACCGGCCTGACCATGGAGAATTTCCCGCTTGCGCTGCCGCTCCCGGAGGGCTACGACCCCAAGCGGGACTTCTACCCGCCTCACGACCACGACCACTACCGCTGGGCGATGGCGGTCGACTTGGACCGTTGCATCGGATGCGGCGCCTGCGCGGCGGCCTGCTACGCCGAGAACAACGTCGGCATCGTCGGCGAGGCGCGCATCGTGCAGGGCCGGGAAATGGCCTGGCTGGAGATCGTGCGCTACCACGACGAGCGCCGTATGCAGCGGGTGATGTTCATGCCCATGCTCTGCCAGCACTGTGACAACGCGCCCTGCGAATCGGTCTGCCCGGTCTATGCCCCCCATCACTCCGCCGAGGGGTTGAACAACCAGATTTACAACCGCTGCATCGGCACGCGCTTCTGCTCCCAGAACTGCCCCTACAA
>CAZNAX010000199.1:0-5900 GCA_964570965.1 uncultured Desulfatibacillum sp. | reverse complement strand
CGCGAGGCGTACGTGCAGTACGCCGCAGCGACCGCGAGATGAAGCGCAACGCCGAGATTGGACGTATTGGGAAGCCATCACAGCATCTCGATGGCGCACGCCATGGAGACCCCCCCGCCGCCGCAGAGCGTGGCCAGCCCCAGTGTCTTGCCGCGTTTCTTCATGGCATGCATCAGGGTGACCATGATGCGGGCGCCGGTGGCGCCGACGGGATGCCCCAGACCGATGCCGGAGCCGTTGACGTTGGTGATCTCGCGGTTGAGGCCGAGTTCTTTCTCCACGCCCAGATACTGGGCGGCGAAGGCTTCATTGACTTCGATCAGTTCGAAGTCGGCCAGCTTGAGCCCGCTGCGCGCCATCAAGTGCTTGACGGCCGGCACCGGCGAAAGCCCCATGACGGACGGGTGGCAGGCGCCCCGGCCGACCGCCTGGATCCGGGCCAGGGGCCGGATGCCGAGATCCCTGGCCGTATCCGCCGCCATGATCACCATCGCCGCGGCGCCGTCGTTGATGCCGCTGGAGTTGCCCGCGGTCACCTTGCCGATATCCGGAATGAAGGCCGGCGGCAGCTTCCTGAGCTGGTCCAGGGTGATGCCCGGGCGAAAGTGCTCGTCCCGGTCGAAGACGATCGGATCCCCCTTGCGCTGCGGGATCGTGACCGGAACGATCTCGTCTCTGAAATCGCCGTTTTGCGTGGCGCGTTCGACGTTGTTGTGGCTGCGCAGCGCGACGAGATCCATCTCCTCCCGGCTGATGTTCAGGTGCTGGGCCACGAATTCGGCCGTGGCACCCATGATGTAGGGCTTCCCCTTGAAGCGGCTGAGCGGGGCCTGGGAGGCGTCGACCGGCCCGTGCTCGGGATGCGGGATCAGATGCGAGCCGCAGTGCAGGCCGCGCATAATGTTGTCGACGAATACCTGGTCCTGCAGCCGGCAGCCCCAACGGGCGTTGAAGACCGAATAGGCGGCGCCGGACATGTGCTCGGCCCCGCCGGCCAGGACCACGTCGGCCATCCCGGCCTGGATCATGGCCATGCCCGAAAGAGCGGCCTCCATGCCGGAGATGCAGACCCGGTTGATGGTCGCGGCGGTCACGGCGTCGGGGATGCCGGCCATCATCGCGGCGACCCGGGTCATGTTCATGGAGTCGACGGGTTCCAGGCAGCAGCCGAAGCGCACGTCGTCGATTCGGCCCGGGTCGATGCCCGCCCGCTCCACAGCGGCCCTCATGGCGACGCTGGCGATTTTGGTCACATGCAGGTCCCGCAGGCTTCCGCCGAACGCACCGATGGCGGTTCGGCATGCCGAGGCGATGACGACGTCTTTCATCCCGGTCTCCTTTCCGATTCAGATGGGCCCCCCAGCGGCCCGGTCCGATCCCCTCCTCGCCCGCTGGAGGGCGCGCCCCCGTATCCTATAAAATGCGCCGAAGGGTTGTCAAAGACTAAATGGCCGGCGCTGCTCATCGAGGGCTGTTCAGCCTTTGCAGGTCAAGAGAAGAAAATGAGGGATTGGCCTGGCGCTCCGCCCCGGGCCGAACGAACGGGCGCGCGCGCCGGATGCTTTCCAGGCGATCGGTTTACTCGTCGGAGTACTTAAAGATTTGACTTGCGTAAATAGGTTGGGTAAGAGTGAATCTGCTTGGGTCCCTGTCTGGCGTGATGTCGATTCCCGGTAGGCTCTTCTTTCAGTTGCTGTCGCAGGTCCATTTGCTTCACCCCATCAAAACGGCCGGCGCCGATTCATCCGCGCAAGGAGGTCAGCATGGAAAAAAAGTGGGTCTATCTCTTCGATGAGTTGGATCAGGTTTCAGCCTACGTCGGCAAATCATATGATGCGGTCCGGGGCTTGCTCGGCGGCAAGGGGGCCAACCTGGCCGTGATGGTGCGCCTGGATGTGCCCGTGCCGCCCGGGTTCACCATCACCACGGAAGCCTGCAACGAATACCTGGCGCGCGGCGGCGCCTTTCCCGAAGGCATGTGGGATCAGGCGATTTCGGCCCTCGAGAAAGTGGAGTCGCTGAGCGGCAAACGCTTCGGCGACGCCCAGGACCCGCTGCTCGTTTCATGCCGCTCGGGCGCCAAATTCTCCATGCCGGGCATGATGGACACCGTCCTCAACATCGGCCTGAACGACGAGACCTGCCAGGGCATGATCGCGCTGACCGGCAACCCGCGCTTCGTGCATGACTCCTACCGGCGGCTGATCCAGATGTTCGGCAGCGTGGTCATGCAAATCCCGGACGAAGCCTTCGAGGAGGTGCTGACCAAGGCGCGCCGCAAAGCCGGGGTGAAGACCGACGCCGAACTCTCCGCCGAACGCCTGCAGGAGGTGATCGACGAGTTCAAAAAGATCTTCCGGCGCCTGTCCAACCGCGACTTTCCCACCGAGCCCTATGAGCAGCTGCGCATGGCGACCGCCGCCGTCTTCGAAAGCTGGAACGGCAAGCGCGCCATCGACTACCGCAACGCCGCCGGCATCGCTCACGATCTGGGCACGGCGGTCAACATCGTAGCGATGGTGTTCGGCAACATGGGGGAGAACAGCGCGACCGGCGTCGCCATGACCCGCAACAGCACGACCGGTGAGAAGGACATCGAAGGCGACTATCTCATTAACGCCCAGGGCGAGGACGTGGTCGCCGGCATCCGCATGACCAAGGAAATCAACCAGCTCATCAAGGAAATGCCAGAGGCCTACGCCGAGTTGCTCGGGATCGCCAAACGCCTGGAGCAGCACTACCAGGACATGCAGGACATGGAGTTCACCATCGAACGCGGCAAACTGTGGATGTTGCAGACCCGCAGCGCCAAGCGCTCGGCCCAGGCCGCCGTGCGCATCGCCGTGGACATGGTCGAGGAGAAGCTCATCACCCGCGAGGAGGCCGTTTTGCGGATCACCCCCGAGCAGGTGGACTTTTTTCTGCATCCCCAGTTCGACCATGTCACCAAACAGGAGGCCAAGAGTGCCGGCGCGCTGCTGGCGACCGGCCTGAATGTGTCGCCGGGCGCGGCGGTGGGCCAGGTGGCCTTCGACGCCGATCTGGCCGAGTCCTGGGGCAAGAACGAAAAAAAGGCGGTCGTCATGGTCCGGCCCGAGACCAAACCCGACGACGTGCACGGCATGCTCGCCGCCCAGGGCATCCTGACCAGCCGCGGCGGGCGAACCAGCCACGCGGCCCTGGTGGCGCGCCAGTTCGGCAAGCCTGCCGTGGTCGGCGTCTCGGCCTTGGAGATCGACCTGAACGACCGGATCATGAAGGTCGGTGAAAAAATCGTCAAGGAAGGCGACTGGATCTCCATCGACGGCACCTCCGGCGAGGTCTACCTGGGCAAGCTGAAAGCCATGGTGCCGGACATCAAGGACCCCTGGCTGATCAAGCTGCTGTCCTGGGCCGACGAGTTCCGCCGCCTGGGCGTGCGCGCCAACGCCGACTACCCGCGCGACGCCCTGCGCGCCCGGGAGTACGGTGCAGAGGGCATCGGGCTGTGCCGCACCGAGCACATGTTTTTCGAACCCGTGCGCCTGGAACATTTCCAGAAGATGATCATGACCGACCTGCCGAGCGAACGCCGCGAAGCGCTCGAGATCCTGCTGCCCTACCAGCGCGATGACTTCGCGGGGCTTTTCCGCATCATGAACGGCCTGCCGGTGATCATCCGGCTGATCGACCCGCCGCTGCACGAGTTCCTGCCGAACATCCACGAGCTCATGCACCTGCTGGCCGACCTGAAAATCCGACTGCAGCACGCTCCCAACCTGGCCGAGCTGGACAACCTGCTGGAAGAGATCCGCCTCAAGGAGAACCTGCTCAAGCGCGCCAAGGCCCTGGACGAATCCAATCCCATGCTCGGCATGCGCGGCGTGCGGCTGGGCATCATGATTCCCGAGCTGACCCGCATGCAGGTGCGGGCCGTGTTCGAAGCCGCATGCCAGGTGGCGGACGAGGGCGTCGACGTCCATCCCGAGATCATGATCCCGCTCACCAGCCACGTGAACGAGCTCAAGCGCCAGCGGGAGGCGCTCGAAGCCGAGGCTAAGAAAGTGATGGACGAACAGAAGATCACCGTGGAATACAAATTCGGCTCCATGATTGAAATCCCGCGCGCGGCCCTCACCGCGGACAAGATCGCCGATTACTCGCAGTTCTTCTCCTTCGGCACGAACGATCTGACCCAGACCACCTTCGGCATTTCACGGGACGACGCCGAGGCCAGCTTCCTGGTGCCTTACATCTCGGCCGGGATTCTGCCGGACAATCCATTTGCAACCATCGACCCGGAGGGGGTGGGCGAGCTGATGCGCATCGCCATGGAGCGGGCGCGGCGGATCAAGCCCAACCTGGTGTGCGGCATCTGCGGCGAACACGGCGGGGACCCCGAATCCATCATCCTGTGCCACCGGCTGGGGCTGGACTACGTCTCCTGTTCCCCGTTCCGGGTGCCGATCGCGCGCCTGGCGGCGGCCCATGCCGCGCTCAAGGAGGCTGCGGCCCAATCAGTTTGAGGCTGCTCGTGCGCAAAGGCAGTGTGTCGTGATACAGTTGTGGTCCAATTTCAACCTGAAACATGCGCCTCCGTGCCGTTCCTTCGGAGACGGCGCTGGGCCGGCCCGGCGGGACAGGACCGCCACCAACAGGGCGGACCTGTCTCAGGTTGGACGGATTCCCAAGCGGGTCGCAAAGGTTCGAGCATCTTATAACACGCCGGAATAAATTGATTTTCAAATTTCGAGCCGGGTGATTCGACCTGGCACGGGTTTTGATATGTCTTTCACCTCCAGTTCTGAAACGTGCTTTTCATTTTAATGATCCATGACATCTATCGAAAAGGAGAAACGACATGAGCAAGACCGAAAAGAATCTGAAAGACGCCTTCGCCGGCGAGTCCCAGGCCAACCGCAAGTATCTCGCCTTCGCTCAGAAGGCCCAAACCGAAGGCTATCCCCAGGTCGCCAAGCTGTTCCGCGCGGCGGCCGAGGCCGAAACCGTGCATGCCCACACCCACCTGCGCACCCTGAAAGGGGTCAAGAGCACCCTGGAGAATCTCAAGGAAGCCCTGGGCGGAGAGACTTACGAGTTTCAGTCCATGTACCCGCCCATGATCGCGGACGCCAAGGCCGAGGACAACGAGGCCGCCGTGCGCACCTTCACCTATGCCAACGAAGTCGAAAAAGTGCACGCCGCACTCTACCAGAAGGCGATCGACAACCTGAGCAAGCCCCAGGCGGAGGTGGACTACTATGTCTGTTCGGTATGCGGCTACACCGTTGAGGGGGAGGCCCCGGAAGAGTGCCCGGTTTGCAAGGCCAAGAAAAAGGCGTTCATGAAGGTCAACTGAGATTTTCCGCCGCTGTTCCTGGCATGGCCCTCTCAACGAATTGAGAAGCGGCTGATCATAGGCCGCCCCGCAGAACCGTCCATTCGCTGCCGCCGATGCACTCCATCGGCGGCTTTTTTTTATGACGTCTTTGGCCGCCGGAATCTTGTGAGCACCCAGGGGGCATGCTAACATGCCGGACAGCCGATAGAAACCATCCCCGGAAAGGATATCGACGCCATGCTGCGCGTCTTCCAAAACGATCTTCAGGACCCCCGGCGGTTTGTCGTCACGATGGAACTGGTCCCGGGCCGGGAGCCGGCCGGACGCTCCATCGACATCATCAAGGCCATGGCCGCCGACGCCTTTGCCGACGGCCGGATCTCGGCCGTCTCCATCACCGACAACCCCGGCGGCAATCCCTCCCTCAGCCCGGATGTGATCGGCTCCGAAATCTTCAAAGTCGGGATGGACGTGATCGTCCATTTCACCTGCCGCGACGCCAACCGCGTGGGAATGGAGAGCCGCGCCCTGCAGCTGGCGCTCATGGGCATGAAGAACATTCTCGCCCTGACCGGCGACT
>CAZNAX010000198.1:0-5912 GCA_964570965.1 uncultured Desulfatibacillum sp. | reverse complement strand
CGGCGAAACCGGCACCGGCAAGCAGCTGGCGGCCGAGGCCGTCCACCGGCTGAGCATCCGCTCCGAAAAGCCTTTCATTTCAATCAATTGCGGGGCTCTAGACGAAAACCTACTGCTTGACACCCTCTTCGGTCATGTGCGCGGGGCGTTTACCGAGGCCAAGACGGACCGCAAGGGCGCGTTTCTCGAGGCCGACCAGGGGACCCTGTTTTTGGATGAAATCCAGGTGGCATCCGCGCGCGTACAGCAGGCAATGCTCCGGGCGATCGCCGTGCGCAAGATCAAGCCCCTGGGGAGCGACCGTGAAACGGATGTGGACGTGCGCCTGATCGTGGCCAGCAATATCGACCTGCGGGAAGCGATCCAGAGAGGGCAGTTCCGGGAGGATCTGTATTTCCGGCTGAAGGTCATCACAATCCATACCCTGCCGCTGCGCGAGCAAAAGGAGAACATCCCGGTGCTGTCCCGACATTTCCTCAAGCTTCAGGAGCGCTTGGCCGGGCGGGCGGGGATGGGGCTGAGCAAGGGGGCGCTCTCCAAGCTGATGCGCTATGACTGGCCGGGCAACGTGCGCGAACTGCAGAATTGCATTACCCGCGCGGTGGTCATGGCCGAGCACCCGGTCATCCAGGCGGAGGACATCCCGCTGGATGTCGGCGATTGGGATGCCGATACCGGCAGCGCCGACCTGCCGGCAGCCGCTGGCACCGCCGGACTCGAGGGGCCGGCGGTCGAGCTGAACCATCGCCAGCGCAAGGCCTGGTCGGTGATCATGGCTCAGGGCCAGGTCACCCGCAGCCAGTACCAGGAAATCATCGGCGGAAACCTGCCTCCCCGCACGGCCATCTACGATCTCCAGGACCTGGTGCGGCAGGGAGTACTGAAGAAAACGGGGAGAGGACCGGCGACACACTATGTTGTCACGGAAAACCCGAACTCCGACCGGGGCTAAAATCCATCGTAAATGCCCAGTAAGATAAGGATACCAGGGTTCGGGGTTCAGGAGAAAGAGATGGCGTCGGCCCTCGTGATCTTCCTGAACTCTGAACCCCGAACCCTTGGGACCTTTTTCACCGCATCCTTGCACACCAACCGGCATACCGCCGGTTGCGGCCCAGCAGCTCGGCATGCGTCCCCCGCTCAACCACTCGACCGTTTTCCATCACGATTATCCCGTCCATGCGTTCCATGCCGATCAACCGATGGGTGATCCAGAGGACCGAGCGGCCCGTCGTGGCTTCCAGCAGCGACTCGATCAGCTCCGCCTCGGTCCTTCGGTCCAAGGCCTCGGTCGGTTCGTCCAGCACCCAGACCGGCGCATCTCTCAGAACGGCCCGGGCTACGGCCAGCCGGCGCGCTTGGCCGGCCGATAGAAGCCGGCCGGCCTCCCCGACCCAGGTATCCAGACCGTCCGGAAGGCCGTCCACGAAGTCGGCCAGGCGCGCGGCGGCGAGGGCACTTTGAAGCTCGCTATCGCTGGCATCCGGTCGGGCGATAAGCAGATTTTCCCGAATGGTGGCTGAAAAAAGGTGGGACTGCTGGGAGACGACAACGATCGTTCGGCGCAGCGCCGGTTCACTCAAAGCCCGGATGTCCGTGCCGCCGATGTCGACCCGGCCGGTTGCAGGATCGAAAAACCGAACCACCAGGTTGACCAGGGTGGATTTGCCGGCGCCGCTTTCTCCGACGACGGCTATGCGCCGGCCCGCGGAAACGGTGAAGCTGACGTATTCAAGCGCCCAGGGGAGCTCCGGTGCGTAACGAAAGCTTACTTCCCTGAAATCGACATGGAGGCGTGCCGGGACCGTGTCGGAGGTTTCGCTAAAACGAACTCCGGGCTCGCTTTCAACGATCTCGACCAGCCTGCCGCAGGCCGCCCGGGTGCGGCTTAGAAACTGGTAAGCCGTCGGCAGGCCGAAGATGGTTTCGAAGGCAGCCATAATGGCCAAGGCCATGAGCGCCAATGTGTCGCCGCTTTGCCTCCCGGAAGCGACGAGGCCGCCGCCGAGGTAAAGTGCGGCCAGCACCGCCGCTCCGGCCAGCATGTGCATCGCGGCTGCCGAAAGGCCGCGAATGTGTGCCATGCGCCGCTGGCCGGCGATCAGCGCCGATTGGGCGTTTCGGACCCTCTCGCAATGCGCCTCGGCGGCTCCGAATACGATGATTTCCGCCAACCCCTGAAGCGCCTCCACCGCGCGGGTGCGCAGCTCAGCCGAGCGCAGGGCGATGCGACGGCCGCTCGGCCCGGCCATTTTAGCCGCACCGGCTGAAACTCCGCCGCCGGCAAGCACGAACAGAGTCCAAAACGTCGCGGCGATCCGAACGTCGAGGGCGGCCAGCAAAATAAAAGAAAAAATCGAAATCAGCAGGGCAATCGCGGCGGGAGAGAACGCCCTGAGATACAGATGGTCCAGCGCTTCGATGTCGGCCACAATGCGATTTAAAATGTCACCGCTGCGGAAGCGCCACAGGCCGGACGGCGCGAGGGGTTCCAGGTGCCGGTAAAACCACACCCGCAAGTCTTCAAGCACCCGCAGGGTGGCGTCGTGGGTGAGGACCCGCTCGGCATAGCGCGCCGCCGTGCGGAGGATGGCAAACATGCGTACCCCGATGCTCGGCAGGAAAAAATTGAAAAGGTGCGCCGTGGCCGGCGTCAGCCCGGCCGCGGCTGCGGCCGATATAAACCAGCCCGAAACGGACAGGAGGCCGATGGCGGCCGCCGCCGCCGCCAATCCGGCGAAGGTACCCAAGACCAGTCGCGGAAGGTGCCGTGCGAAAACGTTCAAGAACGGACGGAGGTCTCGGAGCGGTCCGGTCCTCATGGTTCTGCGCTTCCCCGGTGAAGACCGGCCAGCCGCTGGAACGGGCCGGCGGCGGCTCGGAGTTCATCCGGATGGCCCGACTCGGTGATCTGCCCTTCCTCCAACACTTCGATGTAATCGGCCCGGTGGATGTCGGCCAGGCGATGAGTCACCGTCAGAACCGTCCGTCCGGCACGATAAGATGCAATCGCGTCGCGCACCAAACGCTCGGTGTCCGCATCCAGCCCGGAGAAGGGCTCATCTAAAAGGAGCACCGGGGCGTTCTTGAGAAACACCCGTCCCACGGCGACGCGCTGGACCTCGCCCCGTGAAAGCCCCACGCCCCGTTCTCCGACGGAGGTATCCAGCCCCTGCGGGAGCCGGTCCGCAAACTTCAGGACGCCGGCGGTCCGGGCGGCAGCGATGATTTCATCCTCAGCGGCATCGGGCCGCCCCATGCGCAGATTGTCGCGAAGGGTCCCGTGAAAAAGGACCGGGTCCTGCCCGATCCAGCCGATTTGCCCCTGCCACCAAGCAGGGTCGATTTGGTTTAGGGCAACGCCGTTGACGGTGATTTCCCCTTGATCCGGCCGGAGGAACCCCAACAGAAGGCTAAGGAGCGTGGATTTGCCAGCGCCGCTGCCGCCGACCAGGGTGGTATGCGCGCCGGGAAATAATTTTAGGCTGACCCCCTTGAGCGCGGGCCGGCGGCCGCCCTCATAGGCAAGATGGAGGCCCCGGCATTCAATCTGAACCCCACTGGCTCGATCGGGCCGCACGGTACCTCCGGAAATGCCCGGAAGCGGCGCTTCCAGAAGCGCCCGGATGGCGTCCGCCGCTGCCAGGGCCTGGGCACGGACGTGATAGTGGGCGCCGAGATCGCGCAACGGCAGAAAGAATTCCGGGGCCAGCAGCAGGATGAACAGGCCGTCGGCCAGGATCAGCGGCCGACCGTAGGTGCCGAAACCGAAGTAGCCGAGATAGCTCATGCCGAGATAGACAGCTACCAGCGCAATGGACAGGGAGGCGAAGAATTCCAGCACCGCGGAAGAAACGAACGCAACCCGCAGGACGCTCATCGTGCGCCGGCGAAAGTCGGCGGAGCGGTGGGCGATGCGCTCGGTCTCGCTGCGGCTGCGGCCGAAGAGTTTGAGTGTCGCCAATCCTTGCAGCACGTCCAGGAAATGGGCGCTCATGCGGGCCAAGGCCTGGAAATGACGCTGGCTGATGTTCTCCGCCCCCATGCCCACCAGGATCGTGAAGAGCGGGATCAGAGGCGCGGTTACGAGCAGCAACCCGACAGCCGCCCAGCTCAGGGGCAGGACCGCGGCCGCAATGGTCAGCGGCAGCAGAACGACCAGCACCCGCTGCGGAAGATACAGGGCATAGTAATCCTGAAGTCCCTCGACCTGCTCCACCAAAACGCTGGTCAAGGCACCGGTGTGCTCCCCGCGCGTGAAGGCCGGCCCGCAGGCGGTGATCCGCTCGAGCAGGCACAGACGCACATGGGTTCGGACCTTCTCGCCCGCGGAAAAAGCACTGGTCTCCTTGAACCAGGCCAAGGCCGCACGCAGCAGCACGGCGGCACCCAGGGATGCGAAGGCGCCGGCCAGGTCCGCACGCGGCCGGGCATCCATGAAAACCGCATGGATGATCTGCGATAAAAGGAACGCCTGGGCAATGGCGGCCAGCCCCGCCAGCCAGCCCAGGGCCGTGGTGCGGACAATGGCCCCGCGGGCCATGCGGGATTGCGAATAAAGCCAACGCCGGGATTGGGGGGTATCGACCGCCATGTCAAAATCGTTGACAAATCCGATGGCCGTAAGCTATCGGATGGAAAAATAGGCCGACCTGAAATGATCGGGGTGACGGGCCATTCGAATTGGCTCTGATAAACGCTGTTTTCGGCCTATTTGCAAGTAAAAAGGAGCCCGTCCATGTTTGCATTACCCACCGAACTTCTCGTCGACTTGTCCCGCTGGCAGTTCGCCCTGACCGCGATGTACCATTTCATCATGGTGCCGCTCACGCTGGGTCTGTCCTGGATCCTGTTCATCATGGAGTCGGTCTATGTCATGACCGGCAAGGAAATCTACAAGGACATGACCCGGTTCTGGGGCAAGCTCTTCGGCATCAACTTCGCCCTGGGGGTGACCACCGGCATCACCATGGAGTTCCAGTTCGGCACCAACTGGGCTTATTATTCGCACTACGTCGGCGACATTTTCGGCGCGCCGCTGGCCATCGAAGGGCTCATGGCCTTTTTCCTGGAATCCACCTTCGTGGGACTGTTCTTCTTCGGCTGGAACCGGTTGAGCAAACAGGCCCATCTGCTGACGACCTTTTTGGTAGCGCTGGGCTCGAATCTGTCGGCCCTGTGGATCCTGGTAGCCAACGCTTGGATGCAGAACCCGGTCGGCGCGGAGTTCAACCCCGCTACGATGCGCATGGAGCTGACGAGCTTTGCCGACCTCTTCTTCAACCCCGTGGCCCAGGTCAAGTTCGTGCACACCGTTGCGGCCGGGTATGTGACCGCCTCGATGTTCGTGCTGGGGGTGAGCGCCCTCTACCTGCTCAAGGGCCGCGACGTGGCCTTCGCGCGGCGCTCATTTGCGGTGGCTGTGGGGTTCGGCTTGGCATCGGTCTGTTCAGTCATCGTGCTGGGCGACGAGAGCGGCTACGAAGTGGGTCAGGTGCAGAAGGTCAAGCTCGCCACCATGGAGGCCGCCTGGGAAACCGAACCGCCGCCGGCGTCCTTCACGATTTTCGGTTTGCCGGACCAGGATGCCAAGACCACGCGCGCCGAGATCAAGATCCCCTGGGCCGGCGGCCTTATCGTGACGCGCTCGCTGGACAGGCCCATCAAGGGGGTCAAAGAGCTGATTGAGGAAAGTGAAGTCCGCATTGAGAAGGGCATGCAGGCCTACGGGCTGCTCCAGAAGCTTCGCGCGGGCGAGAGCTCGCCGGAGCTGCTCCAGGAGTTCAGCCGCCTCAAACCGCATCTGGGCTACGGCCTGCTCTTGAAACGCTACACGTCCAGGGTCTCCGACGCCACCCCCGAGCAGATCCACCGCGCGGCCCTGGACACGATCCCCAATGTCGCGGTCATGT
>CAZNAX010000197.1:3300-5926 GCA_964570965.1 uncultured Desulfatibacillum sp. | reverse complement strand
GGTCGAAGACCCGCGGAAGGAGACGGCGGCGCTCTACAAGACGAGCGGGCTCAAGATCGTCAAAGATGCCGAGGATGAAGAAACCCGTCGGGCCGCCGTTTCATGGCCTGCCACTGCCCACCGGGGGCCCGATGATTAAGGATGGAGGAACTTGCGACAAACTCACGACTCGATATGCGACACCCCCTTTGGTAGGGTAAATGAGGAAATGGGGTTGTCAGGGTTTCCGGCTTGCCGGGTGCCACATGCGCTGTAACAAAAGCAGAGGCTAGAGGAAAATTCCAAGTTTTTTGACCGTCAATTCTCTTCATCCAGTTGTTCGCGCAGGGCCTCCAGCTCGACCCAGCGTTCGTAAAGCTGCGCCGCTTTGGCCTGGGCTTCCTCGAGCTGGGCGTACAATTCCGCCAGCCTTGCTGAGTCGCTTGCGATCTTCGGGTCCTCGAGTTGCCGCCGGATGCCTGCTGCGGTCTGATCGGCCCTTTCGATCGAGGCCTCCATTCGGTTGAGTTCGGTCTGCTCTTTGTAAGGCAGCCTGCGGGGCTTGGCCTTCACGGGCTTGGCAGCTTTCTTTTCGAGGTTCTCCCGTGCGGCCTGGTCCCCTTTTGCCGCGAGCCACTGATCGTGGTCAGCGAAAAACTGCGCCCCGCCGCGGCCGTCCAGGCAGAGCAGCCGGTCGCTCAGGTTGTCCAGTAGCATCCGGTCGTGGGTGATGAGCACGATGGCCCCGCGGAACTCCATCAGGCTTTCCTCAAGCATATCGAGCGTGGGGATGTCGATGTCGTTGGTGGGCTCGTCGAGCAGCAGGATGTCCGCCGGCCGGAGCATGAGCCGGGCGATGAGCAGGCGGGACTTTTCACCGCCGGAGAGCCGGGCGACCGGCAGCGGGAGCTGGCCGGGTGCGAAGATAAAGCGCTTGGCCCAGGACACCACGTGGAGCTGCCGGCCCTGGAACACGACCGCGTCCCCGGACGGGCACAGGGCCTCTTTCAGCGTCTGAGCGGGGTCGAGCTGCTCGCGCTTCTGGTCGAAGACGACGATTTGTACTCCGTCGGCGCGTTCGATCGACCCGGCGTCCGGTTCGAGCTCGCCGCTCAGCAGCTGCAGCAGGCTGCTCTTGCCCGAGCCGTTGGGACCCAGGATCCCCAGGCATGCCCCGGGGGAAAGCGTGAAGTCGATGCCTGCGAAGAGGTGCCGGCCGCCGCGCGCCAACGCCACCCCGGAGGCCTGCAAAAGCTTTCGGGTCCTGCGGCCGGTGGCGTCGAACTCAATCTGCGCCCGCCGCTGCTGGAAATTGCGCGCCTGCACTGCGTTCAACTCCTGCTGAAGCTGGTGGGCGCTCTCGATGCGGTACTTAGCCTTGGTCCTCCGGGCTTTGGGGCCGCGGCGCAGCCACTCGATCTCCCGGCGGACCTTGTTCGACAGCACGGCCTCATGCCGGTTTTGCGACTGGATGAACGCTTCACGTTTTTCAATGAAGGCGGAATAACTGCCTTCCACGCGCAGGTATCCGTTCGGGTAGAGCCGGTTCAGCTCGACGATGCGGTTGGTCACGGCCTCCAGAAAGTACCGGTCGTGGCTGACCAGCACAAAGGCAAACGGTGCCTTTTTCAACAGCCTTTCCAACCACAGGATGCCTTCCAGGTCCAGGTGGTTGGTGGGCTCGTCCAGGAGCAGGAGATCGGGCTCACGGATCAGGGCGCGGGCGATCGCCAGGCGCTTGCGCCAGCCGCCCGAGAGCGTGCCGACGAGCCGGTCCAGCCGGCCCATTTCCATCCGCTGGGCGGTCTCCCGCAACCGCTGGGGTCCTTCGGTCCGGCCGTCGAGCGTCTCGGCGAGGGTCTGCTCAACAGTGCGCTCCGGATCGAACTCGTCCGTCTGGGGCAAGTAGACGAGACGGAGGTCCCGCTTGCGGGTGACTTCGCCGGCATCGGGCGTCTCCAAGCCGGCCAGAACCCTGAGCAAGGTGGACTTCCCGGAGCCGTTGGGGCCGATCAGGCCCATGCGCTCGCCCTCGAAAAAGCCCAGAGTGAGGGCCGTGAACAGAGGACGGACGGTGTAAGACTTGCTGAGCGAGCTGCACTGAACGAGAATGTCGGGAACCATGGCCAATATCCAAGCCTCTGTGACGGTTGAGCCCGCTTGCAGGAAATCCGGCCCACTGTGCATGCTGCCGTTTTGGTCGAAGCGCGATTAATAGCACACAACCCATGAATTTATCCAATTTCCTCCCAACTTGCCAAAAACCGCCCAGCCCATCTTCGCTCCCTCTTGCGTTATTTCCTTTTTCGAAGGTATGAGACGGAAGGTTTCTTTGCATCACCGATCGGTTCGTTCAGGGGGGGTATGGATTGGGGGGTGTTTGTATCAGGGTTGGATGCGCTGCCCTTACAGCCGGCCCAACCGTGGCCTGCACCGTTTGGCGCGCTGGGCGATCCGCAGCATGGCTGAGAATTTGAGAGTTCTGGAAGGGGTTAAAGGCAATGGCATCACCGATTAAAGGTCGGGCCACTATTCGCACTGCTGCTGTTTTTTTTCTCGCTTCGGCCGTTTTTGAAATTATGGACTACAACTCTGCGGTAGCGCTTTTAGGAGCCGTGAGAGTAGGAACGGCAGCTGTAATCTACCA
>CAZNAX010000197.1:0-3200 GCA_964570965.1 uncultured Desulfatibacillum sp. | reverse complement strand
CCATTCCGTGCTCGCTGTGCTCTACATCCTGAGCGGCATTGGAATGTGGACGGCAAAACCGTGGGGTTATAGCGCCTTCATGGCAACGACATCAGTCTACACGATCGATAAGATTCAGTTGATGTTGTTTCCACAGGCTTTTTACGACTATGTGCTGCAGCAACTTACGGTGACACGCGAGATCGTTGGAATGATACCCAAAGAGCAGCTCATTCAGTACTTCATGATAGCGTATATAGTCCTTCTACTCTGCTGGTGGGGGTTTGCACTGTACATTCATATGAGGCGGCCCTATTTCCAACAAAAGCCCTCGGCCTAATCAGCGCTCTCCTTCGGCTTAAGCACTCCTGCCTTACGAAAAATACCCGGGCGGGCTCCCCTTTTAAGCCCGATGTCAGCGGCTGGGTGGGATCGATAGGGTGTCATCACGGATTTTTCGGTAGAGATCGACTGTGCTGGTCGATGGACCGACGTCCAACTCGCGCTTAAGAATCTTCGTGCATTTCTGGAATTGCTTGAGGGCATGATCACGCTTCCCGATGCGGTGAAAGCACAACATGAGGCGAGCGTAAAAACCAGAACCCGAAGATCAGGACATAAATGGGTGCGGTGTACTGCAGAAAAATGGCATTGGTGGCGGTGGTCTGCGGGTGGACAAAATGAAAAGGAACTGGGCCCCCATGTAAACGGTGGCACCAGCGGCCAGGACAGGGGTAATCCGGAGGGGGACCTGCCGCAGCCAGATCAGGAATACCACGCTGGCGACGATGCCACGAGCACTGAAGATCGAAAGAGGATGCCAGTTCAGAAGCTTGACGAACAAGCCGCTGGTACTCCAGAGCAGCGCTGTCAGCAGCAGAAGGGCGATGGCGCGCCGGTGGGAAGCTTGCACTGCCGGCATTTCAATTCCTGCTGAAACGATTTCGGGCCGGCCATGGTTATTCGGGTTGAAAAGACACTTTCGTTCAGGTGACGGCTGGCTATCATGATCTCCGCAGTCAGTAAAGCGGGTAATATCACAGTAGTCTCTATGGTTGTTCCGGTTTGCGGTAAAAGGTTTGCCGTCGTCTGGTGGGCGTGAAATTCACTGGGCTCTCAGCGTGTTAGGAGCAGGACGGCTATGGCCATTCGGTTCTGTCTTTGATACAATCTCCAGAATTTTTCATATTAAATCCCGACTCCATAACCGGATTGGTCGCCGGGGAGCCAATATTTTTTGCTTCACCACCGGAAAAGGTTTTGTATTCGGCTATCGGCCGGTCCCGTCGATCAAATTGGCTACGAACACGCCTCTGTACCGACGCACGCATGAGGATATGGATATCAATTGCGGCGTGCTTGCCGACGAAGAGGCTTCGATGGACGAACTCGGGCGGAACATTTTTCAGCGTATTCTGGAAGTGGCTTCGGGTGCCCGGACCAAGAGCGAGTCGCTGAATAGCGGCAATGATGAGTTCGTGCCCTGGCACATCGGGGCGATTATGTGAGACGAATCTGGACCTATGACATGAATAAATTTCTCAGAATTTTGGAAGAACACGGCGTCGATGAATCGTATCTCAAAATGGCGCCTTTCGCTTTGGCGAATTATCGAAAGGAGTCATACGATTACTTGAACCTGCTTTGCAGAGGCGAAAAGAAACTCATGGCCGCCGTCATGGTCGGAGTAATTGTGTTGTGGCTGATAAAGAAATTCCATCTGCGGTGCTGGAAGGACTTGAAAAACCATAAGAGCGACGGCGGGGCCGCCGAACGGGAGTTGAATCAGTATTTGGATTCAATCCAACTCGTATCACGTCTTGACAAATCTATCGACCAGCAAGCGCTAAGGGCGAAAGCGGTTTGCTTTATATCTGCAAGGCGTAAACAGAATAAGGAGATATCCAATGATCTGAATGAGTCCAAGCTTGAACATAAAAAGATGCTTGGGCAGATCATAGGAGCGATGCGCGGCAGTACGAGTCAGAGCGAAAACGCTATCCACACCAATCTCGCCAAATTCCTAAATTCCATCGGCTACACCACCTTAGACGGAAAGAAATTCAATCCCCAGAACATCAGAAAGTAGTTTAATCCAACCATCATATTTTGAGGTTCGAATTCAGGTGATTAAGACCACTCGGAGAAAAACGCCGGGAGCGGCAAGAGATTTTAAGAGTTGATCGGGTAAGTTCAACCTCTGGCCTAATTTTTTGAATTTTTATAGCAAGCATACCGGAGCATTGGGAAGTGACGATCAAAGCAGACTGCTATTGAACGACATGGAGAATGAGCCGCTTAAGCCTCAATCTGCCGCGGATGAATTAGTGAGATTGCCCAGCGTGGATGATCGCTGCGATAATACCAAGAAGAATCAGTGAGAATATCGAGATTAGGATGTAATGAAAAAACTCATAGTGGAGGATCATATGTACCTCCTATTTTGATTTAAACATAATGATAAGACATGATCAATGCGAGCGCAAGTCATAACCCGTTGCTGCGGCAGTGACATAGCTGACCAGCAATCAGACAGAATGAGGGTATTGCCATCTTAAATAAATCGCAGGAGCCTGCGTTTTTATACGGTTCGGTTACTTGGGGTTATCTTGGTTTGCCATTTTTGTGTGAGCATTCGTCTACGGTCAAGTGAACAAAACCAAGACCAAGAAATCGAAGCGCTACGTTGACTGCATCGAGCCGGTCGTTGAAGCCTTAAACAAGCAGCGTGAATTGACGGGGAGACGGAAATACATTTTCCTGACCCAGGAAGGGGACCGCATGAACCCCGACCATTTCAGGAAAGTCGTCTGGATACCCGCCCTGGTGAAAGCTGGTTTCGAATACCGGCCGCCCATTCAGACCCGGCACACCTTCGCCACGATGGTGATTTCAAGTGGCGAGGACATCGGCTGGGTGCAGAACATGCTGGGGCACTCGTCCCTTCAGATGATTTTCACGCGCTACTACTACGCGTGGATTCCGAGGTCGACGCGCAAGGACGGCTTGGCCTTCATGAATTCGGTGCGTGAGAAAGGGGAGGGCGGTCAGCCGGAGAAACCGCCTGGTGGTGGAAAGGTCATCCCGCTGTTTTCAAAAAGTGTCACAAAAACGTCACAGTCAACAAAAAGGGCTCACGGTGATTAGCCGTAAGCCCTTGATTTTGTTGGTAGCGGGGAGAGGATTTGAACCTCTGACCTTCGGGTTATGAGCCCGACGAG
>CAZNAX010000196.1:0-5945 GCA_964570965.1 uncultured Desulfatibacillum sp. | reverse complement strand
AGCGAGATCCAGCAGAACATTATCAGTACCTTCCGCTGGAAGAGGAGCCGTAAGACCAAGGGCGGCTTCTACGGAGCGATGGCGGCCGAGATGGAACAGCTGGAGAAGGACCGTCCGGGCTGCGGCGGCGGCTTCTACGCTCTGGCCGCCCGGGCGCTCAACCACCTGATCGTGGTCGCGGACACCAGCCGGCTGACGCGGCAGCAGATCCTGATGTTCGACCTGGCGGACTTGATGGCCCATGCCGAAGTGGGCGTGGCCGTTGCCCGCAGGGCGGCGGCTCTGGCGGCCGCCCGCGATCCTCAGGCCGAGCGCGCAGCGCTCGTGGCGCGGATCTTCACCTGGGAGGTGTGCCAGCTCTTCAGCCGCAACAGCCTGCGGATTCTCACCGGCACCGGCCAGATCGAGGCGGGGACCGTGGTCGCTTCTCTGGCCGAGATCCGTTTCAGCGAGTTTGCCGGTAGCTGCCGCAACGTGATCAAGGACATGGACCGCCTGGCGGACCTCATTTTCGGACGGTGATTTTTCCGCCCCGTTTCAGGTCAATTCGTTTTCATCGAAGGAGAATGTAGGATGCGCTTCAAAGACAAAGTGGTCATGGTCACCGGCGGGGCGGCCGGAATCGGCCGGGTGACGGCCGCGGCCTTCGCCCGTGAGGGCGCCAAGCTTGCGATCTGCGACCTCAACCCCGAGGCCGGAACGGAGGCGTTGAAGGAGCTGGGACCCGAGGCCTCCTTCGAGAAAGTGAACGTGGCCGACGAAGCGGACGTGGCCCGGTGGACCGACCAGGTGGCCCAGCGTTACGGCCGCATCGACGTTCTGGTGAACAATGCCGGTATCACGCGCGACGCCCTGCTGCTGCGCATGAAGGCGTCGGACTGGGATCTGGTCCTGAGCGTCAACCTCAAGGGCGCGTTCCTGTGCACCAAAGCGGTGGTGCGTCACATGGCCCAGCAGCGTGCGGGCCGGATCATCAACGTGGCCTCGGTGGTCGGGGTGGTCGGCAACGCCGGCCAGGCCAACTACGTGGCCTCCAAGGCCGGCCTGATCGGCCTGACCAAGACCGCCGCCCGGGAGTTTGCCGCCCGCGGCATCACGGTCAACGCCGTGGCGCCCGGCTTCATCGAAACCCAGATGACCGCGGTCTTGAGCGACAAGATCAAGGAGGGGTTTCTGGCCCAGATCCCGATGGGCCGGGCCGGGTCGCCCGAGGACGTCGCCGGCGCGGTGGCTTTTCTCGCCTCCGAGCAGGCGGCCTATCTGACGGGCCAGGTGCTGCACGTCAGCGGCGGAATGTATATGTAAGGTACGGTTCACGGTTAACGGTTCAAGGCGCAAGGTTTAACGGTTATCGACTCATCGAACTTTACGGAGGAAATCAAGATGTCCAACAAAGAAATTCAAGAAAAAGTCAAGAAAATCATCGCAGAGAAGCTGAGCGTGGATATCGCGGAAGTCAAACCCGAAGCGTCCTTTGTCGACGACTTGGGCGCGGACTCCCTGGACCTCGTCGAGCTGATCATGTCCATGGAGGAGGAATTCGGGGTCGACATCTCCGACGAGGACGCGGAGAAGATCGTGACCGTCAAGGATGCGATGGACTACGTGGCCAAGCAACAGTAATTTCGCACGAGCGCGATGGACGATCGAGGAGGCCTTTTGAGGAAACGGGTGGTTGTCACGGGTGTGGGGCTGGTCTGCCCGGTGGGGATCGGAGTCCAGGAGAGCTGGAAAGCCATATGCGCCGGAACATCCGGCGTGACGCGGATCACCCGATTTGATCCAATGCTCTACGAGACTCAAATTGCGGCTGAAGTCAAGGGATTCCGAGCGGAAGACTTCATGAGCAAGAAAGAGGCTCGGCGCTTTGAGCTGTTTATTTCCTATGCGGTGGCGGCCACCCGCATGGCCGTCGATGATTCCGGGCTGCAGATTACGGAAGAAAACGGCGACCGGGTGGGCGTGATCACGGGGTGCGGGCTGGGCGGCCTGCGCTTCATGGAGGACACCATCCTGAATATCCACAGCAGCGGCCCCAAGCGCGTCAGCCCCTTTTTCATCCCGATGATGATCGGGAACATGGCGCCGGGCATGATCTCGATCCTTTTCGGGGCGAGAGGGCCCAATCTGTCCCTGGCCACGGCCTGCGCGGCCGGTGCGCACGCGGTGGGCGACTCATTCAAGATTATCCAGGAGGGCCGCGCCGACGCCATGATCACCGGCGGCACCGAGGCCGTGATCTCGCCCTCCTGCGTTGCCGGCTTCAATGCCATGAAGGCCCTGTCCACGCGCAATTCGGAGCCTGAGCGGGCGTCGCGGCCGTTTGAACGCGACCGCGACGGATTCGTGCCGGGCGAGGGTTCGGGCATCCTCGTGCTCGAGGAACTGGAGCATGCCCGCCGACGGGGAGCCGCCATCTATGCGGAGGTGGTCGGCTACGGGCTCACCGGCGACGGGTTCCACATGACCGCACCGCCGCCCGACGGAAACGGGGCCAGCCGCTGCATGCAAATGGCGCTGGACGATGCCGGCCTGCGTGCGGAAGAGGTGGACTACATCAACGCCCACGGCACTTCGACGGAGTTGAATGATCTCTACGAAACCCGTGCCATCAAGGCGGTTTTCAAGCAACACGCCTTCAAGGTGGCGGTCAGCTCCACCAAATCCATGACCGGGCACCTTTTGGGCGGCGCCGGCGGCGTGGAGGCCGTGTTCTCGGTTTTGGCCATCCGCGACGGCATTATCCCTCCGACCATCAACTACGACAACCCGGCGGAGGAACTGGATCTGGACTATGTACCCAACGTCGCCCGCAGGAGCCCCGTCCAAGTGGTCATGTCCAACTCCTTTGGCTTCGGCGGGACGAATGCAGCATTGGTTTTCAGGAAGTACCCCCCGACCTGAGCGCTGCGGCCGGGCGAGTCCTATCCTGGTTGGCAGGTCTTTCACCACCTGCGAGAGAGCATAGGGGACACGCGCACGGGGGCCGACATGGCAGCCTGCGCTGGCTCCTATGCTCTTTGTTTTTTGGCGCGCGATGGCGCCCGGTCGAAGCCGGTATGGCACTGCGGGCTATTGATCCGTGCAACATTTTGTTATAGTTAGAATCATTACAAGTAAGGCTCGATGGCGAGCGTGTTTTTAAACCCGTTCATCCGGACCGTTTATGAACCACCCCGATCGCCCATCCTGGGAAACGTATTTCATGGACATCACCGCGCTGGTCGCCAAGCGCACCACCTGCCTCAGGCGGGCCGTGGGCGCGGTCATCGTCAAAGACAAACGCATTCTGTCCACGGGGTACAACGGCGCTCCATCCGGAATTCGGCACTGCGCCGAAGTGGGATGCCTGCGGGAGCAGCTCAAGGTCGAATCCGGCATGCGCCACGAGCTGTGCCGCGGCATTCACGCCGAACAGAACGCCATCATCCAGGCGGCCTATCACGGGGTGTCCGTCAAGGGCGCCAGCCTGTTTTGCACCAACCAGCCTTGTTCGATCTGCGCTAAGATGATCGTCAATGCCGGCATCGTCGCCATCTACTACCGGTCCGGCTACGCCGATGAACTGGCGCGGGACATGCTCGCGGAAGCCGGCGTTCCCATGATTCAGGTCGCTGGATCTGAAACGCCGGCGCATCGGGAGTCCTAACCGGTTCACCCTGTAGGCCAAAAGGAGAGAGGGCATGAAATGTCCGTACTGCAGCGAGATAGAGAACAAGGTCATTGACTCCAGATTGAGCAAAGACGCCAGTGTGATCCGCCGGCGCCGCGAATGCCTGACGTGTAGCCGGCGTTTCACGACCTACGAGCATATCGAAGAAATTCCGATCATGATCATCAAGAAGGACGGGCGGCGTGAGCTTTTTAACCGGGACAAGGTGCGCTCGGGCATGCTCAAGGCCTGCGAGAAACGCAACATCAGTATGAACAGCATTGAGGAGTTCATCGACGACATGGAGCGCGACCTGCGCGAAGCGGAAGAGAAGGAGATCCCCGCAGCGGTCATCGGCGAGAAGATCATGGCCAAGCTCCACGAGCTGGACGCCGTGGCCTATGTGCGTTTCGCATCCGTTTACCGGGAGTTCAAGGACGTAAACGATTTCGTCTCCGAGCTCAAAAAGCTATTGAGCACCGATACCCCATGACCGACGCTTCTTACATGCAGATGGCCCTCGATCTGGCGGTGCAGGGCCGCGGCTGCACGTCGCCCAACCCCATGGTGGGCGCCGTCGTGGTCAAGAACGGGGTCGTGGTCGGTCGAGGCTACCATCAATTTGCCGGAGGGGCGCATGCCGAGGTGCACGCCATCGATGCCGCCGGCGCCGCGGCGCGCGATGCCACGCTTTACGTCAACCTGGAGCCTTGCAACCATAGCGGCCGGACCCCTCCGTGCACCCACAAGATCGTGGCGGCCGGGCTGCGGCGGGTGGTCATCGCCATGCGCGATCCCAACCCCCAGGTCGCAGGCGGCGGGGCCGAGTTCCTTGAGTCCCAAGGGGTCGAGACCGCATGCGGCGTGTGCGAGGAGCAGGCTCGGGAGCTCAACGAGGTTTTTATCAAGTATATCCGCACGGGCCGTCCGTTCGTCACCGCCAAGTGCGCTGCCACGCTGGACGGCCGCATGGCGGCCCGCACCGGGGATTCCAAATGGGTCACCGGCGAGGAATCCCGGGCGTTCGTGCATGAACTGCGGCATGCGGTGGATGCGATCATGGTGGGAGTCGGGACCATCGCAGCGGACGATCCTCTGCTGACCACACGGTTGAAAGGCCGACCTTCCAAGGATCCGATCCGGATCATCCTGGACACCCGGCTGCGAACCGCCCCGACGGCCAGGGTGGTGAACCACGCCTCCGAAGCGGAAACGCTGCTGGTGGTGGGGAAGGAAGCGCCTGCGTCGGCCAGGGTCCGCATATCCGCGAAAGGCGTGCGGGTGATCGATGGCGAGACCCGGGAGGGCCTCCTCGACCTGGACCGACTGATGGATCAGCTCGGGCGGATGGGCGTGACCAGCATTCTGATCGAAGGCGGGGGTCGAACGCTGGGGTCGGCCTTCCGGGCGGGGATTGTGGACAAGGTCTGCTTTTTTTATGCCCCCCTGCTGGCGGGCGGCGACGACGGCATTCCGATCTGCCGGGGCGCTGGAGCCGAAACCATGCGCGACTGCATTCGCTTGGATCGCATCCGCACCCGGCGTTTCGGCGACGATGTGATGATCGAGGGCTATGTCATCAGGAATTGAGAGCTAAAAGGGAGGTATTCCGCTCGGTGCTGCGAGCGAGAGCTTATGTTTACCGGTATCATAGAGGGGTTGGGGGCGGTCACTGCGGTTCGGCCGGCCGGCTCGGGCAGGCGCCTGGCTATTGCGGCGGCCTTCGATCTGGCCGGCACCAAGGTCGGCGACAGTATCTCGGTCAACGGGGCCTGCCTGACGGTGGTCGCCATCGCCGGCCGGCAATTTGAGGTCGACGTTTCGCCGGAGACTCTGGCCAAGACGACCATCGGGTCTTTCCGGCTCGGCGAGCGCGTGAACCTGGAGCGCGCCTTGCGCCTCTCTGATCGGATTGACGGCCATTTGGTGTCCGGCCATACGGACGGCACGGGCATCATCGACTCCCGCGAGGCCGCGGGCAATGCGATCATCGTGACCGTAACCGTGGCGGAAGCGCTGACCCGCTACATGATCGTCAAGGGGTCGGTCGCCGTCGACGGGGTCAGTCTGACCATCAACCATCTCGAAGCCGGCCGGTTTACCGTCAGCATCATCCCCCATACCGCCGGATTGACCACCATCGGCTTCAAACAGAAGGGCGAACGGGTCAACATCGAAGCCGACCTGATCGGAAAGTACGTGGAAAAGTTTTTATCCGCCCCGGCCGGCCCGCCGCCGGCCGCGCCGTCCGGCGTGAGCATGGAATTGCTGGCCAAGGCGGGTTATATTAAAT
>CAZNAX010000195.1:0-5951 GCA_964570965.1 uncultured Desulfatibacillum sp. | reverse complement strand
ATGCCCCCATGGAAGACATGACTACTTTCATCCGGCGCGCGGACGAGGCCATGTATCTCTCCAAGCTGAACGGTCGCAACCGCGTTTCCGTGCTTGCTCCGCCGGTTGCCCGGATTTCCAACTCCACGGTTTAAAAATCACCCTAGACCCGGAAGCCCGTCAGGCGGCCGGACCGGTAATCGCGACCCGCAGGAAGAGGTCGCCGCGTCGACCGTCCGGTGTCAGGCGGCCCAGTCCCTTGAGGCGCATCAGCGAGCCATCGGTGATGCCGGGCGGTACCAACACTCGCAGCAAGCGCTTGGGAAAGCCGGTTGCGATGCTGACCATCTTGCGCGCACCGTTGCGGGCCTCATGGGGGGAAACGCTGACCGTGGCGTAAAGGTCGAAGGAATCGTCCCGAGCGACGGGGCGGATCACCTGCAGGCGGTCGGCGGGGGCGCGGGGGATGAAGCGGCCCAGAGTTCTGGACCTACCGGTCCCCGGCAGGGCATCGATGATCTTGAGCACTCCCATGCCGAATACAAAACCGCCGATGTGCGCCCACCAGGCAACCCCTCCGGCGCCACCCCCGCTGCCCGCTGCATTTAAGAATTGCATCACGAACCAGGCCCCCAGAAAGAAAAAGGCCGGAATTTCGATGAAGTAGGGAATGAACAGAATGGGGATCAGCGTCAGGACGCGCGAGCGCGGGAAAAGGATGAAATAAGCGCCCATGACGCCGGCAATGGCGCCGCTCGCGCCGATGGTGGGGATGTTGGAAAAGCGGTGGAGCAGCAGATGGGACAGCCCCGATGCCAGGCCGCAAAGCAGATAGAAGGCGGCGTAGCGCAGCGGGCCGAGGTGATCTTCGACATTGTCCCCGAAAATGTAGAGCGACCACATGTTGCCCAGCAGGTGCCAGAACCCGCCGTGCAGGAACATGAAGGATATCCAAGCAAAGGCCTGCTCGCCGGTGGAAAAATAGTCCGCGATCTGCGGAACAAAATACCGGGCGGGCACCAGGCCGAAAAAATAGATGAACCGGTCCACGTTCGCCCCCTGAGCCACTTGCAGCAGGTACACGAGGACATTGGCGGCAATGACGGCGTGGGTGACGACGGGTCGTGTCCGGGCCGGAATGGTGTCACGGAGCGGAATCATAGTCCCTGATCTTATCCAGGGTGGCCTGAAGCTTCTGTTGTCTTTCCAGCAGCGCCTGTTGTTGGTCGCGGACCTTGGCCACGACCTCCGCCGGGGCCTTGGACAGAAAATCCTGGTTCTGGAGCTTTCGGACTAGCGAGGCGAGTTCCTTGGCTGCTTTCCCCAGGTCCTTTTCGAGCCGCTCGGCTTCCCGGGCAAAATCGATCACGCCTTCCAAGCGCACATAAAGGATAGCCCCCCCGCGGACCACGCCAGTGGCCGATGCCGGCGGCCGCTCGGGGTTGTCCGTCACCGCCAGCGACTTCAAGCGCGCCAGGTTCACGACCAGGTCCCGATGCGACTCAACGGTCGCACGGGCGCCGGCGTCACCGGCAAAGACGACCGCGTCCAGACTCATACCGGGGGCGATCCCCATCTCGCCGCGGATGTTGCGAATGCCGGAGATGATATCGATCAGAAGTTCCATGGTGGCTTCCGCTTCGGCATCCGACCCCAGTGGTTCCTCGTCTGCACGTTCGCCCGGGAAGGCCGCGCGCATGATGGACCCTTCGGTATCCGGCAGGTTATGCCAGATTTCCTCGGTCACGAACGGAACAAACGGGTGCAACAGGATGAGGGTGTCCCGCAGCACCCGTCCCAGAACGGCCAGCGCCGCCGCCCGGGCGCCGGCTCCGCATTTTTCCTGCAGGGCCGGTTTGATCGCTTCGAGGTACCAATCGCAGAACTCATGCCAGACGAAGCGGTAGAGCGCCGCGGCAGCGTCGTTGAAACGGTAGGCGTCCAAGGCCTGGCCCACGTCCGCCGCTGTTCGGTTCAGGCGCGAGAGGATCCAGCGGTCGGCGAGTGACAGCCCTTCGTGCGGCGGGATCTCGTATGGGCGTTCCAGGTTCATCAAGGTGAACCGGGCGGCGTTCCAGAGCTTGTTGATGAAATGCCGATACCCCTCGACGCGCTTGTCGGACATCTTGATGTCGCGACCCTGGGCGGCAAAGGCCGCCAAGGTGAAGCGGAAGGCATCGGTGCCGTAACGCTCGATGATGTCCAGGGGATCGATGACGTTGCCCTTGGACTTGCTCATCTTCTGCCCCTCTTCGTCGCGTACGATGGCGTGGATGTAAACGTCGCGGAAAGGGACTTCCTGCATGCAGTGCAGGCCCATCATCATCATGCGGGCCACCCAGAAGAAGAGAATATCGAAGGCGGTCACCAGGACCGATGTAGGATAGAACGTTTGCAGCAGCGGGGTCCGGTCGGGCCACCCCATGGTCGAGAACGGCCAGAGGGCCGAACTGAACCAAGTGTCCAGCACGTCCTCCTCCTGAACGAGATGATCACTGCCGCAGGCCGGACAGGTCTGCGGCGTTTCCATGGCCACGACGATCTCGGCGCAGGCCTTGCAGGTCCAGGCCGGGATCTGATGGCCCCACCAGATCTGACGGGAGATGCACCAGTCGCGGATGTTCTCCATCCAGTCGAAATAGGTGTTGGCCCAGGTTTCAGGAACGATGCGGGTCTTCCCCTCGCGCACGGCGGCGATGGCCTTTTCGGCCAGCGGCCGGGTGCGCACGAACCACTGCCGGGAGAGGTTCGGTTCGATGACGCTGCGGCAGCGATAGCAGTGGCCCACGCTATGCCGGTGGGGTTCGATCTTCTCCAACAATCCCGCCGCCTCAAGGTCGGCCACCACGGCCTTGCGGCACGCGCTGCGGTCCAGTCCCTGGTAGCGGCCGGCCTCCGCGGTCATGTTCCCGTCGTCACCGATGACCTTCACGCTCGCAAGCCCGTGACGCCGGCCGATTTCGAAGTCGTTGGGATCATGAGCCGGAGTGACCTTGAGGCCGCCGGTGCCGAACCCCATGTCCACATAGGAATCCCGGATGATGGGGATTTCACGGTTCACCAGCGGCAAAACGACGGAAGAACGGCTCAGCGCCAGGTAGCGCGCATCCTCGGGGTTGACGGCTACGGCCGTGTCGCCCAGCATCGTTTCGGGCCGCGTGGTGACTACCACGATGCCGCCGTTGCCGTCCGCGAACGGGTAGCGGATATGATAGAGGCTGCCATCGATGTCTTCGTGTTCCACCTCCAGGTCGGCCAGAGCGGTATGGCAGCGCGGGCACCAGTTGATGATGTAGTCGCCGCGGTAGATCAGTCCCTGGTGATACAGCTCGACGAACACCTTGCGGACCGCGCGCGAAAGCCCCTCGTCCATGGTGAATCGCTCGCGATCCCAGTCGCAGGAGGCCCCCAGGCGTTTGAGTTGGTTGATGATGGCGCTGCCGTATTTTCGCCGCCACGCCCAAACTTCGTCGATGAAGCTCTCACGCCCGAGCGCGTGCCGGTCGGTGCCGTCCTCGGCCAGCTTACGTTCGACGACGTTCTGAGTGGCGATGCCCGCATGATCCGTTCCCGGCATCCACAGGACGTTGTCGCCCCGCAGCCTCCGGTAACGACAAAGGATATCCTGCAGCGTGTTATTGAGGGCATGTCCCATATGCAGAACGCCGGTGACGTTGGGCGGAGGGATGACGATCGAGTAGCTGCGGCGGGTGCTTTGTTCCTCGGCGGCGAACAGACGGTTCTCTTCCCAGAAGGCATACCAGCGGCGTTCGACGCCGGCCGGTTCATAGCCTTTGTCCAGCGGGTTGGGACTCATGCGGTGATCCTCCTCCATTGCGATGCGCATCGAATGCGGAATTATGCAGCAATCCTTGATTTTTTCAATAGCTTTCTGGTGCGGCGGAACACCGAAGATCGGCAGATGCCGTCTCCGGCCGGGAGTGGGCCTTCAGGGGGTGCGATCTTCGAAATCGTCATTCAGGAGCAACGTTTTGAGTCGCTGAATCTCGTTGGCGACCGCCGTTTCGACGGCCTGCAGAACGATCGATTCGAGCGTGCCTCCGAGCTTGCGTTCGATGACGCGCTCAATCGCTGCGTCGATCTGTTCGGTCGAAAGTGAAACATTGCCGGCGATGGGCGGCTCTTCGGAAGCCGGAGGTTGGGTCGGCGTGGCTGGAGGCAGGGAGGCCAGAGGGGCTGCAGCCAAGACGGCCGCCGCCGCTGAAGAAAAAACGTCGGAAGCGCTATCGGTAGCGGTCAAGCCGGAGGCCACATTCGCCGCAAAGACGTCGGCGGCGGAGGTCTCCGGAAAAATTTCCATATCGGCGTCTGAAAGTGGGGTCGCAGGGGCCGCCTCCGCGGCCAGTTCCGGGGAGGGAGGTGTCTGCTCCAGGTCCAGGTCGTCAAACCAGACAATCTCATCGTCGACCTCTTCGACCTCTTCATCCTCGATTTCGATCAGCTCAAGGTCATCCTCCTCGTTGCCGGAACCCGCCTCTGTTGAGGGCGGGATCGCCGCATCGAGCATTGCCTCGGCATCCGGGGCGGACTCCTTGAATTCTAAATACTCCAAATGCGCGCCGGTTGAGCTGTCCGGCTGAGGGCCGCCCTCGGTAGCGGACGCCTCCGCCTCGGGGTCGAGAAGCCAGTCCATATTTTCCTCCAGGACGGGGGCATCGGATTGCCTGGTCGCCGGTATCAAAGAAGGGTCGTCGCCCTCCGGTTGATCCTCTTCTTCATCGAAACCGATTTTTCCGAGGTCGGCCAGCCCGGCGGCGGACGTTGCAACGTCATTGAACGCTTCATCGATCGCCGGCAGCGGTTGGTCCAGGGGAGACGAGGATTGGGAAGGGCTAAGCTCCTCTATTTCCTCCACCAAATCGATAATGGAATCATCTTCCGCTTCGGCTGGTTCGGTCGGCGGGGTTTCAGGTTTCAGTTTTTCGGAATCGCTCATGGAATCCTTACAGAATGGGGTGATTCGGAACAATGGTTTATTTAGAAAAAATATCATGATAACAAATCAATATCAAGCTATATTAGGGTTGAGCGGCGCATCATCGCCGATAGGCGTTTGCAGATCGGAAAGGGATCGAGGGAAGCTTCTTGCGCTATTTTTTTGTCAATCCTGCTCAAATCTCGGCAACCCGGGCGGTGATGGAAGGCGCCGAAGCGTCGCACCTCAAGAACGTGATGCGGCTCACCCAGGGTGAAACGGTCTGCCTGGTCGACGGCAGCGGACTTGAATACCTGGCCCTGATCGATCGGTTGTCGCCCGGCCGGGTCGAGCTTTCTATCAACGATCGGAAGCCTTCCGCGGGGATTTCTCCAATCCGCATCCATGCCGCGCAGGGCTATCTGAAGGATAAAAAGATGGACCGCGTGGTGCGCCAGCTTTCCGAGCTGGGGGTCGCCCGGTTCATCCCTATCATCAGTGAGCGCGCAGTTGTGCGCCCAGAGTCCGGCCGATCATCCTCTCGCCAAGAACGCTGGCGCAAGATTTCCATTGACGCTCTGAAGCAAAGCCGTCGCGGCGACCTGATGCGCATCGAAGATATCACCGCTTTCAGCAACCTTTTGGAGGCGAGCCGCTCGTTCGACCGATGCATCATGTTCTGGGAGGGAGCCACGCATGGCCTGACGGTGCAGGGTGCGGCCGCGGCGCTTTTTCACGCGGCTTCGGTGCTGGTGGTCATCGGCCCGGAAGGAGGATTTTCAGAACAGGAGGCTGCGGCCGCGGCCGCGGTCGGCTTTTGGATTGCAAAGCTCGGCCCGCGGATCCTGCGAGCCGAGACCGCCGCCGTGGCGGCCTGTGCCATCGTGCAGTACCTCTTCGGCGATTTAGGGTCGCGGCAAAAAAATCTTGACAAAGAACAGCCTAGCGAATAGAAATTCACGCTGCGAACAGACTTGCAGTGCGTGCCGAGGTAGCTCAGTCGGTAGAGCAGGGGACTGAAAATCCCCGTGTCGGC
>CAZNAX010000194.1:2336-5968 GCA_964570965.1 uncultured Desulfatibacillum sp. | reverse complement strand
TACCCGTGGCCCGGGAACGTCCGAGAGCTTGAAAGCATCATTGAACGGGCCGTGATCCTGTGCCCCGGACCGGCCTTGCAGCTCGCAGATAAACTCGATCTTTCATCCTCTCCCATGTCATCCGCCATAAGAACCTTGGAAGAGGTGGAGCGCAACCAAATCCTTAAAATCCTATCGGAAACCCGTTGGCGCATCGAGGGAAAGGACGGGGCCGCAACGATTTTGGGCCTCCACCCGAGTACCTTGAGAGCGAGGATCCAAAAGCTCGGGATACTCCGCCCGGAGGCCAAGGAGCCGGATTAATCCGCCCGTTTACCTCGAAGGGCCCCTCCGTCCTTTGAGGTTCCGCCAAATACTGAGGCCAAATGAGCCGTTGCCACCTTCTTCTACGCTTCTCCATATCAATCTAACCACCCGTTATTTCATGTTCATCCTCAATTTTTGTAAATCTTTGGTTCTCGGCAAGGGAGTTGCAGACAGAAATAAATAATGTCGTTCATTATAGAAAATGTGCGCATTAAATATCGGCAACTCACAAGAGAGGACCGACTGATGAAAAAGACACTGCTCGAACATCACTACGAACTTCGAATCGCATCTCTGAGAGACGATTCTATTGCCGACTGCGCCAAACGCATAGCTGTCGTTGAGCACCTAGCAACCGAGCATGGTTGGAAGCACTTGTGTGAAGGTAAGTGCATCGACATCAATTTGCTGAACAACACTAATTGCCAGTGCGGCTCACAGCCCCGCTGATAAAGGGAGAAGTTCTTTACTCCGCCCGGAGGCCAAGAGGAGGAAAACCATGAAATCAGGCACGAGGGACGAGGCAGAAGGCAAGTGGCACAAAGTGAAGGGTAAGATCAAGGAGATCGCCGGGAAACTAAACGATGACCCAAAGTTGGAGGCTGAAGGCACCAATGAAAAAATAGCCGGCAACGTTCAGGAAAAAATCGGCCAGGTCAAGAAGGTCGTAGGGAAGTAGTAAAAGCGGTCTAAAGGAAAGATCGGACATGTACCGTTCATATTATCATTTGTCGGCAAAGCCGTTTCAAATCAGCACCGATCCTCGCTTTTTGTGGCTGGGAGACGATCACAGGGAGGCGTTGGCCAACTTCAGGTATGGACTTGCCAAGGGCAGTGGCTATGTGGTGCTGGTGGGTGCCGCCGGCACTGGCAAGACAACGCTGATCAACGCCCTGCTGGCCGCTCTGCGTGAACGGGTCCTCGTGGCCAACATTAATCATCCCACGCTGGACGTCGCTGAGTTTCTCGCCTTTGTGGCTCGCACCTACGATCCCACCGCGGCGGTCACCAGCAAAGCCGACTGTCTGCACTTTTTTATTACCTTCCTGCATCAGGCCCATGCCGACGGCAAGCGCGTCCTGCTCGTTATCGACGAAGCCCACCGCCTCTCAACCGAGGTTTTGGAGGAGATCCGCCTGCTCTCCAACATAGAGCAGGCGGGCCGCAAATTGATCCATGTCTTTTTCGTAGGGCAGCCCGAGTTGTTGCACACCCTGCGCTCACCCGCCTGCCGCGCCCTGCGCCAGCGCGTCACCCTTTTCTATCATCTCCAACCGCTGTCGGCGGCTGAAACGGGAAAATTTATCACCCGGCGGTTGCGGGTGGCCGGCGGCGAGGAGCGGATCTTCACCGACAAGGCGGTGCAAGCGATTCATGCCCTGTCTCGGGGATATCCGCGGCAGATCAACAAGCTGTGCGACCGCGCCCTGTTGACCGGTTTCGTTAAGGAAAAAACGCTCATCGATGCTCGGACGATTCACGAGTGCGCCCGGGAGATCCGACTCATCGATCCCATGGCGCGATCCCTTCCGCAATTTTCATGGGATTTGTTCGCAGGCCGGACATGGCCGCGGCTGACCGCGTGGCGCTCGGCGTCGGCCGCTGTAATGATCAAATGTACCATGATCGGCAATCGGGTGCGGCCGGTGGCCGCTGCCCTTCCGCAATTTTCATGGGATTTGTTCGCCGGCCGGACATGGCCGCGGATAGCCGCGTGGCGCTTGGCGTTGGCTGCTGTAATGATCAAATGTACCATGATCGGCAATCGGGTGCGGCCGGCTGCTGCTGCCCTGGTGGCGAGGCTGGGGGCGGTGGCCCGCGGTGCGACGCGCGCTATTCATGAAGTCGTCGCCCCTCTGTTAAAAAAGAACCGCAAAAGCGCCTACTCGATCGCCGCCGCAGCCGTGATCGCCTTGTTCATGGCCGGGTGGATATCCCTCGTGCCCCTCGGGTCGGAAACGGCGCAGCCGGTCGTAACGGAAGCATCACCGGATGCGGCGTCCGAAGAGCCTTTCATCCTGGCGAACTTGTCGGCACCCGCGCCACCGCGGCCGGCCGCCGCCCTGCTGGCGAAGAATAATTACCAGGCGGCCGTGGCTATGATAGAAGCCGACGGTCGCCCAGGCGCCGCTCCCGGCACCGAAACCGGCGTGCTCTATGCCCAAGTCCTGGCCGGCCGGGCCGGTGCGCTGATGGCGCAATCACCAGACAAGGCCCAAGCCCTTCTGCGCAAGGCCGTCGCCGCCGACCCCGCCAACACCGACGCCCACCTCAAACTGGGCCTACTCCACACCCGCGCCAAGACGTACGCCCAAGCCATCGAGCACTATCAAGCGGCCATTCGCCTGAATCCACAGTTGGCCGAGGCGTACTTCAACCTAGGTTACATCTACGATAGCACTGGCATGTACGCCTCCGCGGAAGAGATGCTGGAGGAGGTCGTGGCCCTGAAGCCCGCCTACCAGGATAAAGCGCTTTTCAACCTAGCCGTGGTGCGGCAAAAGATCGGCAAGCGCCAGGAGAGCCTGGCCGCGCTGGAAGCGGCCGTGGCCATTCGGCCGGAGAATCAAAAAGCCCAGACCTATTTGAAGGAGCTCAGGGCCGCCGACCCGGTGGCACGGTGAATACGCGAAGCAAAACATTGCTACACGTCTGGCCTTGGGCGCTGATCATTTTTTGGGCTTGGGGTTGTAGCGGACCATGGCTTTCTTCTGAATATGAGCGTCGGCTGTTGGCGATGCCCGCCGACACTGAAAGAGTGGGCGAGATTTCTCCCCAACATCTGCAATCCTCGCAGCCGCTGCTCGCCCTGGAACCGAAGTACTTTACCCACACGGTGCGGGGCACGGGCGAGACCTTCATCGCCATAGCGAGATGGTACACCGGCAACGGCAACAACTGGAAGCGCTTGGTCCAAGCCAACCCGGACATTGATCCCCAGCGGATTCAGATCGGTGACGCCATTCGCATTCCCGAAGAGATCGTGACCACGCGCCGACCGATGACTAGATCGGCCCCGTCCGCCACGGTCGCGGGCAAAAATCGTCCGCCGCACGCGCCGCGCCCCGACGTCGAACTGTTCGGACCCATCGAAACGGATTCCGGCGCGGGCGAACCGGAGAACGACGGGCATACGCCGGCTCTGGAGACCCTCGATTAGAAGTGGTTTTGTAACCACTTGCGCACAAGCGCGCGCTTTTACCCCACGAACCCCCAGCTCGATTTGCTGTGAGTGTAATAGTGTAATAGTCTCTCAGCGAACCCGCCCGGCGCCGCTCGATGCGCTGCTACAAATGCTCCAATTACCGGCGCACCGGCTCCGCCGT
>CAZNAX010000194.1:0-2236 GCA_964570965.1 uncultured Desulfatibacillum sp. | reverse complement strand
GCCGCTCGATGCGCTGCTACAAATGCTCCAATTACCGGCGCACCGGCTCCGCCGTGGCTAACCAATAAGACGGAATATTTCAATTTGTTACACTTGGGCGCGAAACCCCGTGAACGCGTACGAAATAATTACTAATTAAAAAAGACATAGTCATTGGAGGACGAGGACACCTCCGGCATATGCGCAAATCGACTTGGCTCATCATCGGCATCACCTGTGCAGTCAACCTCGCAATGTGGTCCTTCTTCAACCGCCCGGAGGTCCCGGAACCGGATTGGCAGGGAACGTTCAATTACGTTTCGTTCAGCCCCTACCGGTCCGGGCAGGACCCCATCGAAAACAAATTCCCGACACCCGAGGAAATCTGGGAGGACCTCAATTTCCTCAAGGGCAAGAGCCGGGGAATACGCACCTACTCATCCGTGGACGGCATGGAAGTCATCCCCGGGATGGCCGCCCGGCTGGGTTTCGAGGTGACGGCCGGGGCATGGCTCGACGGTCGCTGGGAGCGCAACGAGGACGAGCTCGAAAACCTGGTGGCCAACGTCAAGCGCTACCCCAACACGATCAAACGCGTGATGGTAGGAAACGAAGCCATCTACCGCAACGACCTGACGGTCGAGGAAATGATCGGCTACCTCGACCGTGTGCGCGCCGCACTGAAGGTGCCGGTGGGCACGGCCGAGCCATGGCACGTGTTCATTAAATACCCCGAACTGGTCGAGCACATGGACTTTGTCGCCATCCACGTGCTGCCCTACTGGGAAAAGGTGCCGTTCAAGGACGCGATCGGCTGGGTCTTAGACCGCTACAAGCAGGTCAAGGAAGCCTTCCCCAACAAGCCCGTGTTCCTCGCGGAAGTCGGCTGGCCGAGCAACGGCGAGAACTACGGGAAAGCCAAACCCGGCCGCGAGGCCGAAGCACGATTTTTGCGGCGCTTTCTGAATGTGGCCGATCAGCGCGGGATCGATTATTGTGTTATGGAAGTTTTCGATCAGCCCTGGAAAAAGCCCCACGAAGGTGTCGTCGGCGGCTTCTGGGGGATCTACGATGTCGAACGCCAGCCCAAGTTCTCTTTCGCCGGGCCGATCATGGACAGCTCCTTGCTGCACTGTGAAATAGCGGCTGTCCTGCTGGGGTTTTTGTTTGTCTGGGGCTATATCCGAACCAGGCCCGCCCAGACCTTCAGCGGCAGACTCTTCTTTGCCTTGCTGCTGCAGACCACGGCCTCCGTGTTCGTCTGGGTCATGGCCTCGCCGCTGATCGGCGAGTTCATTTTCTGGGAAACCTTTATCTGGGCCATCCTGCTGCCCATGCAGGTCGGTCTGCTCATGATCATCCTGGTCAACGGTTTCGAGATGTCCGAGATGGTGTGGACCCAGGGGCTCAAGCGCCGATTCACGCCGCTCGCACCGGCGCCGGATTTTTCATTCCCGCGGGTCTCCATCCATGTCCCCATCTGCAAGGAGCCGCCGGACATGGTGGTGGAGACGTTGAACAGCCTCGGCGCCTTGGATTATCCCAACTACGAGGTGCTCGTCGTCGACAACAACAACCCGCACCCCGAGCTGTGGGGCCCGGTGGAGGCGCACTGCGCGCTGCTGGGAGACAAATTCCGCTTCTTCCACCTCGAAACCCATCCGGGATACAAGGCTGGAGCGCTCAATTTCGCCTTGCGCCAGACCGACCCGCTGGCCGAGTTCGTGGCTGTGGTCGACAGCGACTACATCGTGCGTCCCGATTGGCTTAATTCCCTAATGCCGCATTTCGAGCGGGGAAATGTGGGCGTGGTCCAGGCCCCTCAGGACCACCGTGGGTGGGACGCCAGTCCGTTCAAAGAGATGATCAACTGGGAGTACCACGGGTTCTTCGAGATCGGCATGGTGCACCGCAATGAGCGCAACGCCATCATTCAGCATGGGACGATGACGCTCGTGCGCCGGTCGATGCTCGAGCAGTCCGGCTGCTGGGCGGAGTGGTGCATCTGCGAGGACGCCGAACTCGGCCTGCGAATTCAGAGCCTGGGCTGGGACACTGTTTACGTCAAACAGAGCTTCGGCAAAGGGCTTACCCCGGATTCGTTCGCCGGCTACAAGCGCCAGCGTTTCCGCTGGGTCTACGGCGCAGTGCAGATCATGAAGAACCACTGGGCGGAGATTTCACCCCTGAGCCGCAAGAGCGGGCTGAACATGGCCCAGCGCTATCATTTCATCGCAGGCTGGCTGCCCTGGTTCGG
>CAZNAX010000193.1:0-5972 GCA_964570965.1 uncultured Desulfatibacillum sp. | reverse complement strand
CCCGAGCACATTTCCGAACTCACCCAGGTGTTGACCGAGGTCTCGCGGCAGGTGGCGATCGCCGTCGACCATATGCTGGCCTATACCGCGCTGGAGAGACTGAACAAGAACCTGGAGCGCGAGAAGGATTTCCTCCTGCAAAGCAGCGATGACTACCAGCAGGACGAGTTCTTCTACGCATCGGCTGCGATGGCGGCCATCATGAAAACCATCCGGCAGTCGGCCGACACCGACGCCACCGTGCTGATTACGGGGGAGACCGGTACGGGCAAGGATTACCTGGCGCGCTGCATCCACCATCTGAGCTCGCGGCGCAGCCATCTGTTCGTGAAGACCAACTGCCCGGCTCTGGCCTCATCGCTGTTTGAAAGCGAACTCTTCGGTCATGCCAAGGGCGCCTTCACGGGGGCCAGCAACCAGCGGGTCGGCCGCTTCGAGCTGGCGCACGGCGGCACCATCTTTCTGGACGAAATCGCCGAACTGCCCATCAGCCTGCAGGCCAAGCTCCTGCACATTCTCCAGGACAGGCAGTTCGAGCGGGTGGGCGACAGCCGACCCGTGCCCATCGACTGCCGAGTCATCGCCGCCACGAACACGGACCTTCAGGCGAGCATCCGGGCCGGCACCTTCCGGGAGGATCTGTTCTATCGACTGAACATCGTGTCGGTCCACGTGCCGCCGCTGAGAGAACGGAAAGAGGATGTCCCCGTGCTGATGACCCGGCTGACGCAGATCCAGGCGCGTCAGATGAACCGTCCCGAACCGGTGTACAGCCGCAGCGCCCTGGAGCGTCTGGGTGGCTATGCGTGGCCGGGGAATGTGCGGGAGTTGAAGAACCTCGTCAAGCGGCTGGTCATCCTGCGGGCGGGCGACCGGATTTCAGCCGATGACGTCGAGAAAATTCTTGAATCGGCGCGGCCGCAGGGACAGAGGGTTTCAGACGAAGTGGCCAGCTTGAGGGATAACGAACGCGAGCACATCCTGAAGGCGTTGGTCAAGACCCGCGGCGTGCTCGGCGGCGAGCAGGGCGCCGCCAAGCTCCTGGCCCTGCCGCGCTCCACCCTCCAGTACCGGATCCGGAAACTTCGCATCCGTCCGGAAGAATACCTCAAGCAATAGGTTCAAATTTATTTTTGACTTGAAAATTCGGCCGGCGGCGGAATTTTCAGGAGTCGCTTTCTTCGAGCTCAACGTTTTTTGCCTTGGCTTTGCGCATCAACCAAATTCCGCTTGCCACCGACAGAATCGTCAGCAGGATGAAGGCGGCGGATATCGGGCGGGTGAAAAATATCAGAAGCGAGCCCCTCGACATGGTTATGGACTGCATGAAGGAGGTCTCCATCATGCTGGCCAAGACCGTGGCCAGCACCATGGGGGCTACCGGGAACTCCAGCTTGCGCATCAGGTAGCCGATCCCCCCAAACAGCAGCGCAATCCACAGGTCGAAAAAGGAATAGCGCAGGCTGAAAGCCCCGATCAGGGTGAAGACCGTGATAAAGGGCCCCAGAATGGGAAACGGGACGAGGGCCATGCGCGCCCACAATCCGACCAGAGGCAGGTTGAGAATCAGCAGGATCACGTTGCCGATGTACATGCTGGCGATGATCGTCCACAGCAGGTGGGGTTGCTCCTGCATGAGCCGCGGCCCCGGCTGCAAGCCGTACATGATGAACCCGCCCAGCAGAACGGCCAGGGCCGGCCCCGAAGGGATTCCGAAGGCGAGCAGCGGCACAAACCCGCCGCTGGCCGTGGCGTTGTTCGATCCCTCGACGGCAGCCACCGCATCCATGGCGCCCTTGCCGAACCTTTCGGGGTGTTTGGAGAAGCGTTTTTCCATGTCGTAGGCCATGAACGAGGTCACGGCCGGGCTGCAACCCGGGATCAGGCCGAAGAAGAACCCGAGAAAGCCGGAGCGCATCGTTGCCGCCCAGGTATCCTTGATGTCCTGCCAGGTTGGCAGCCACTCGATGTCCTTGCCCTCCAGGAGCATTTTGGTTTTCTTTTCCGCATTCACCAAGATTTCGCTGATGGCGAACAGCCCCATGATGATCGGCACGAAGTCGATTCCGGCCATGAGCTGATAGGAGCCGAAGGTCAGGCGTGCCACCCCGGACAGCGGATCCAGGCCGATCATGGCCGTCAGCAATCCCAGCAGGGCGGCCAGAAGCCCCTTTCCGAGGGAACGTCCGGACAGGCTGACGACCAGGCTCACCCCCAGGAAGGTCAGGGCGAAGTACTCGGGCGGGCCGAAAGCCAGCGCCGCCCGGGCGAGCATGGGGGCGAAGAAGGTCAGGCCGACCACCCCCAGGGTGCCCGCCACAAAGCTGGCGATGGCGGAGATTCCCAGCGCCGGTCCGCCGCGGCCCTGCAGGGTAAGCTGGTACCCCTCCATGGCTGTAGGCACGGAGGAGGCCTCCCCCGGTATGTTGACGAGGATGGAGGTCGTGGAGCCCCCGTACATGGCCCCGTAATAAATGGCGGCCATCATGATAATGGCCGGGGCCGGGTCGAGCAGGGTGGCGAGCGGCAGCAGCATGGCGATGGCGGCCGTGGGGCCAAGGCCGGGCAGCACGCCGACCAGGGTACCTGCAATACAACCGATCAGAGCAAAGAGCAAATTGTAGGGGCTGATGGCCGCTGAGAACCCGTCCAGAAGTGAAGACCATGCTGCCATACCGCGAAGACCTCCAGGCGTGTAATTATGCGCCGCCGCAATTTCAGCGCAGCATCATCCGAGAAAGGAAAGGGGCCCTATGGGCAGGGTCAGCTGCAGCAGCCGGATGAAGACGAGATAGATGAAGGCGGCGATGCCCAGTGCGCAGGACCATGCCACCCAATGGCTGTAGCGGCCGAAATAGCGGATGAACCAGGGCACGAAGATCAGCGAGCTGATGATAAACCCCCATGCTTGCGCAATGGCGACGTAGATCACCAGGCCTGCCATCGCGATTGACAGAAGCTTCCATCCGTTGCGGTCGGGCCAGGCGATCGCTTTACCGCCGCCGCTTTTGGCAACCGCTGCCCGGATGGCGAGCATGGCCCCGCCGATGACCAGAAGCCCTCCGATCATCATCGGGAAGGTGCGGGGGTGCAACTGTCCTCCCGCACCCTCGTCGATGCCGGTCGATGCCGCGGCGGCCGTCAGCCCCAAGACCGCCAGGAACACCCCTGTCGCAATGTCCGTCGATCGTCTTGTCCTGAGCACCGTACCGGTCCTTCCATTACTTTTTGATGTCCTTGACGATGTCCTTGTAGATGGCGGTCATCTTTTCGATGTGAGCCTTGCTTTCCCGGTGGCCCATGGACAGCGGCACAAAGCCCTCTTTCTTCATTTGATCCTGGATTGCCGGATCCTTGGCGATCTTTAGAAACGCAGCTTCGAGCTTCTGGATGATGGCCTCGGGGGTATTGGGCGGCAGCCCGACGCCGCGGTCAATGGATTCGACCAGGTCGATGCCGGTTTCCTTGAAGGTGGGTGCATTCGAGAACCCCGGAAACCGCTGATCGTCCGCTGTGCCCAGGACCCGGATGTTGTCGGCGTGCTTCACCAGATCATCCGAGTTGCCGAAGATGGCGTTGACATGCCCGCCCAGAAACGCCGTTATTTGCGGGGCGGCGCCGGTGAAAGGCACATAATTGAATTTGGTGCCGGTCATCTTCTGGAGCCGCAAAGTGGCGATGTGGTGCCCGGAGAAGGTCCCGGACCCCCCGATGCTGACCTCGCCCGGCTTGGCTTTGGCCGCTGCGAGCAACTCCTTGAGGTCTTTGTAGGGACTGTCCTTCAACACGGCCAGCGCAAGGGGTGTGCGCTGAAAAATGGACACCGGGACAATCTGCTCGGTCTTGTAGCCGGTTTCCTGCTGCATCGGCTGCAGGATGATGTGAGGGATATTGATGCCGCAGATGAGGTAGCCGTCGGGTTTCGCCCGAACCAGCTCGCTCCACCCGAGGGCTCCACCGCCGCCGACTTTATAGTCCACGATGACCTTTTGCCCCAGGATTTTTTCGAGAAGCGGCTGTTGCCTGCGGGCTTCACGGTCGGACTGCCCGCCGGGATTAAAGGTGGTCAGGTAGGTGATGGATTTGCTCGGATAGCCTTTGTCCTGGGCTAACGCTGAAACTCCGAGCCCCAGAGACACGGTCCCGCCGACGATCAGGAGCACGAGGCACAACCAGTTGGAACGACGCATGATGATTCCTCTCTTTCTTAAAGGTTTTGGTCAACGTATGATCACTCCCCCTATACCATCATCAAAATCACAAGCAAGACTGTTGCCAGGCTGAGTCAAAAGAAAACCATATGTTTTTATTATAAAAATAATTTTATAGCCACTTGCGCGCCCGCCGTGTCTGACCAATATTGGGCAGCGTGCCGAAAAGCTATATCTATCTGGAATCAAGACAGGCGGGCTTTGCCGGAGTCGATCAACCGCCTCCGACCGGCGGGAAAATCCCTACTCTTTCCCCGCCGTTCAACCTGGACGAGAGATCGGCTTTTAGGCCGTCGATGAATATCAGCTTGGCTTTTTCTGACGGAAGGTTCAGCTGATCGAAAAGTTCCTGCACGGTGAGTCCCGGCATGATGGGGTAGTCCTCCCCCTCCGGCGGCAAGAACGCTTGCAGCGTGGCGTAAAGTTTCAGTTTGATGTGGGTGGCCATGGTTTCTGCGTATGATAGCCTGCGGCGGTGCTTCAGTCAAATTGAGTTTTAGACGGGATTGGGCTACAATTCGCGTGATGCACACCACGCAGGAGAACGCATGTTGATCCCTTTCAGAAGCGCCCTGGTGACCGGGGGTGCCGGTTTCATAGGATCTCATCTTGTCGAAGCGCTCCTGGCCGGCGGCTGCCGCGTGACCGTTCTCGACGATCTGTCCAGCGGCAATGAACGCAACCTGCCCCCATCGGCCGGAGAACTTCGTTTGATCCGCGGGGATATCCGCGACCGTCGGATGGTCGACGACGCTGCCGCCGGCTGCGAAGCGGTTTTTCATCTGGCCGCCGTGGTGTCGGTGCCCAAAACCACGCAAGATCCGATCGGCTCCGCCGAGGTCAATGAGGCCGGCTCGCTGAATGTGCTCGAGGCGGCTCGCCGCGCCGGCGTCAGTCGATTTGTTTTCGCCAGCTCGAGCGCCGTGTACGGAGACGACCCTCGGCTCCCGAAACGCGAGGGCATGGCGCCGCAACCGCTGACCCCTTACGCGGTTCAGAAACTGGCCGTCGAGTACCACGCCCGCGTCTACAGCAGTTTGTACGGCCTGCCGTCCGTGAGCCTGCGCTTTTTCAACGTGTTCGGGCCCAGACAGGACCCTTCTTCGCCTTATTCCGGGGTCATTTCCATCTTCATGACCCAGGCCCTGTCCGCCGGGGTTCCGGTGATTTACGGCGACGGCAGCCAGAGCCGGGATTTCGTCTACGTGGGTGACGTGGTCCAGGCGCTGATCCGCGCGGCGAATTCTCCCGGCGGCCGCGGCAAGGTCTTCAATGTCGGAACCGGCCGATCGGTCACCATCAGCAGGTTGTGGGAAATGGTCGCGGCGCTGTCCGGTTCCACGGCAAAGCCCGTGCACGGGCCGCCGCGGCCGGGGGATGTTCCGCGATCCGTGTCCGCCATTGATGCCGCGCAAAAGGATCTGGGCTTCGTGCCCCGGGTGAGCTTCGAAAAGGGCTTGGAGACGACGATCGAGTGGTACCGGCAAACCTTTCCGCCCACCCGTTTTCAATGAGCCTAAAAATACAAGGAGCCAAAGCGATGTTTGAGTACAAGAACGTGCTGGTGACCGGTGCTGCCGGATTCATCGGCTTCCACCTGTCGAAGCGCTTGCTGGACAGCGGCGTAGCAGTCGTCGGGCTCGACAACTTGAACCCCTACTACAGCGTCAAGCTCAAGGAGGATCGCCTCGCTCAACTCCTCAAGCATGCGCACTTTACCTTTGCGCGCATCGACCTGGCCGATCGTGTTGCCATGGAGCG
>CAZNAX010000192.1:0-5987 GCA_964570965.1 uncultured Desulfatibacillum sp. | reverse complement strand
GGGCCAAGAAAGAGAACAAGCCGATCACCTCATCCGTTTCGACCAAGGCCGGCGCAGTCGACATCACCATCACCGCGCTCGGCAAGGTGGCAGGCATCAACATCGTGACGATTCCGTTTGCCGGGGGCGCGGATGCCGTGACCACGCTCGCCGGCGGGCACGTGATGATCGGCGGCGGGCATCCCTCGGAAATCATGCCGCATATCAAGGCCGGCCGCTTCAAGCCGTTAGCGGTAGCCTTGCCCCAACGCGATCCGTCCCTGCCGGATGTACCGACCTTGATAGAGCAGGGGTTCAACGTCCACACGTGGGGTTCCATCAAGGGCGTGGCAGCGCCTGCGGCGACCCCCAAGGAGGTGGTGGAGTATCTTGATGCCACTTTCAAAAAGATCTGTGAGGATGCCGAATTCAAGAAGCTCATGGTCGACCTGGCCCAGCCCATCATGTACCAAAACAGCGCCGATTTTGCGAAGTTCCTGCAGCAGGCCTATGCCGATTACGGAAAACTCATCAAGGATTTGAATATTTCAATCCAATAAGGTTTTTGATAGAAAGAATAGTCAGTTCAACGAGACCGGCGTGCTGCCGACGGATTTCATGGATCGGTCGGCAGCACGCCGAGTGTCGATGTGTTTATTACAGAGCGGGAATCGCTCGGAAAAATCAGAACAGAAGGAGCAGAAGATGAAAATTGGATTTGTGGGCCTGGGAATCATGGGAAAGCCGATGGCAAAGAACCTCTTGAAAGCGGGTTACCAGCTTGTCGTATACGATATCGTAGCCGCAGCGGTGAAAGAAGTGGCGGCGGCAGGGGCCGAGGCTGCTTCGTCGGCCAAAGAAGCGGCCCAAAAAACGGACATCGTCATTACGATGCTGCCGAACTCGCCCCACGTGAAAGCCGCTGTTCTGGGACCCAATGGCGTCCTGGAGGGCGCCAAACCCGGAATGATCATTGTAGATATGAGTTCCATCGCACCCCTCGCCGCCAAGGAAGTCGCCGCCCGGGCAGCCGAAAAGGGCGTTGAGATGCTCGACGCCCCGGTCAGCGGAGGTGAGCCGAAAGCCATCGACGGAACGCTGTCGATCATGGTCGGCGGCAAGAAGGAGATTTTCGAAAAGTGTCAGGGCATCCTGGGCAAAATGGGAGCCTCGGTCGTTCTTTGCGGAGAGATCGGCGCCGGCAACACGACCAAGCTGGCCAACCAGATCATTGTCGCCCTGAACATCGCCGCCATGTCGGAGGCGCTCGTGCTGGGGGCCAAGGCTGGGGTCAATCCCGAAGTCATCTACAAAGCAATCCGGGGCGGATTAGCCGGAAGCACCGTGTTGGATGCCAAGGCTCCCATGGTGCTGAGCGGCAACTTCAAGCCGGGATTCCGCATCGAGCTGCACATAAAAGACCTCGCCAACGCGATTGAGACCGGCCATGACGTCGGAGTTCCCCTTCCGCTGACCAGCCAGGTCATGGAAATTATGCAGGCCTTGAAAGTCGACGGCAAAGCGGGCAATGATCACAGCGGCATTGCCCAGTATTACGAGAAGCTCGCCAAGTTTGAAGCGCGCAAATAGAAACATGCCGATTTCTTCCGGGCCAGACGCCATCGCCGCACTGCTGCAAAGCATACCCATCCCGCGCGTAGTGAAGATTCGACAGACGTTTGATCGACCGATCATCGCGGATGTCGAAGCGGTGCTTCACGATCGCCTGCGGCACTCATGCGTGCTCGAGGCCATCCAGCCGAAAACGAGCATTGCCGTGGGTATCGGCAGCCGCGGCATTTCCAACCAACCCCAGATCGTGCGAGCCCTGATCGACCAACTCAAGGACCGGGGGGCTAGCCCCTTCATATTTCCGGCGATGGGCAGTCACGGCGGCGCCACCGCGGCAGGGCAACAGGCTCTGCTGGCCCGGATGGGCATCACCGAGCAGGCGATGGGGGCGCCCGTCCGCGCCACCATGGACGTGGTCTCGATGGGCACGGCTGAAAACGGTCTCACGGCCTGGTTCGACGCCTACGCCGCCGCAGCGGACGGCATCGTGCTGGTGAACCGGATCAAACCCCATGTCTCCTTCAGGGGCAAGTACGAAAGCGGCCTGATGAAGATGGTCGCCATCGGCCTCGGCAAACAAAAAGGAGCGGAGGCCTGCCATCAGCTGGGCATGGAGCGGATGCTCGACAACCTGGTGGCGATGGGCCGGAGGGCGCTTTCGACCGGGAAGATCCTGTTCGGAGTCGCCTTGCTGGAGAACGCCTATCACGAGACCTGCCGAATCGAGGCCATCCCCGCTCACCGTATCGAAGAGGAGGAAATCGCGCTCCAGGCGGAAGCCAAGCGCCTCGAACCGCGAATCCTTTTTAAGCGGCTGGACGTCCTCATCATCGATGAAATCGGCAAGAACATCTCCGGGACCGGCTTCGACAACAACGTGGTGGGCCGTTACCACCTTCCGCATATGACGTCCGACGGCCCGTTTATCACCCGCATCGCCGGATTGGACATCACGGAGGCATCCCACGGCAACGGCAACGGCTTGGGGATCCTGGACTTCACGACGCTACGCGCCTACCGCAAATTCGATTTCGAGGAGACGTATCCCAACTCGCTCACCTCAACGGTTCCGGCCAGCGCCAAGATACCCATGGTCCTCAAAACCGACCGGCTGGCCATTCAGGCGGCGATCAAAACATGCAACATTGCGGACTTCCGCAACGTGCGGCTGGGACGCATCCAAAACACCCTCGAAGCGCACCGGATGGAAATCTCGGAGAACCTGATCACCGAAGCGCGCGCGAATCCGAAGATGGAAATCCGGTCGGACGCATACGAATGGGAGTTCAATTCGGAGGGAAATCTCTGGTAGATAAACGGGGCGGAAGATCGACCGGGAGAGAGGACAAATGCTGATTGTCGGAGAATTGATCAATGCCAGCCGCAAGGCCGTCCGTGAAATCATCGCAGCGCAGGACGTCGAAGCTATCGTTAAGCTCGCTCGCGATCAGAAGGAAAAAGGCGCGCATTTCATCGATGTCAATGCCGGCGTGTTCGTCGGCCAAGAGGCCGAACTTCTGAAATGGCTGGTCGCTGCCGTGCAATCCGCCGTGGATGCGCCCTGCTGCATCGACAGCCCGGACCCCAAAGCCATCGAGGCGGCACTGGCCGCGCACCGGGGCACGGCCATGATCAACTCCATATCGCTCGAAAAGGACCGGTACGAAACGCTCCTGCCCGTGGTGGCGGGCTCGAAGAGCAAGGTGGTGGCGCTGTGCATGAGCGACGAGGGCATGCCCGAGAGCGCCGACCAGCGCCTGGCCATTGCGGACAGACTGGTCAACGGCTTGGTCAAAAACGGCATTGCGCTTGAGGACATCTACGTGGACCCGCTGGTTCAGCCCGTCTCGACCAACAACGTCTTCGGGTTCGAGTTTCTGCAGGCGGTCGAGCGCATCGCTCAGACGTTCAAGGGGGTCCACACCATGTGCGGGCTGTCGAACATTTCCTTCGGCCTGCCCGAACGCAAGCTCATCAACCAGGCCTTTATGGTGATGGCCATCGCCAAGGGATTGGACGGCGCCATCGTGAACCCGCTGGATGCGCGCATGATGGGCTGCATCGTCACCGCCGAAATGCTGATGGGGCGCGACCCCTACTGCATGAACTATCTCAAGGCCTATCGAGCGAATCTTTTCAAAATTTGATCTGAACATACTCCCCATGGCCTCAGTTCGGAGCGCCCCCCCCTACTGGGCCCGACCGCTTCGGGTAGAGGCTCGCTCAACCCGCCCTATTTACTTGTGGAAAGACCGTGCCCACTATTCTACTAAAACCCATCAATCAAAGGGGCGGCGCCATGCGAAAAACAACTTTCTCTTTCATGGTCTTGTTATGCGGGGCATTGGTATCACCGGTTGATGCGGCGACTCAGGCCGAGGAAGTGCTCAAGGCCATCGTGAAGATCAGGGCGTTGATTCCCGCAGAGGCCCGCACAGCGGCGGTCCTCGGCACCGAGCGCGAAGGCCATGGAATCGTCATCGATTCCAAAGGCCACATCCTGACGGCGGGATATCTGATCATCGAATCGGAACGCATTGAGGTGACGCAGGCCGACGGCCAGAAGGTCCAGGCGGCCTTCGTTGGATACGACCACGCCACCGGCTTCGGCATTTTGCGGGCTGAAGGCCTGCTCAACGGGGAGCCCATGAAGCTGGGCAGCGCTTTGGATCTAAAAGAGGGCGCTCCGGTGATCGTAGCCGGCCACGGCGGGTTGGAGGCGGCCATCGGCGCCCGGGTGGTGGCACGCCGGGAATTTACCGGCTATTGGGAGTACATCCTCGATCAGGCCATTTACATTGCTCCGGCCTATGCCCAGTTCGCCGGCGCCGCGCTCATTGGGTCTGAAGGCCAATTGCTCGGCATCGGTTCCCTTTTTACCCAACTGGCCGTTCCAGGATTGGGTTTGCTGCCTTGCAATGTCTTCATCCCGATCGACCTGCTCAACCCCATTCTTGACGATCTGATTTCAACCGGCCGCTCAAGACAGCCAGCCAGGCCCTGGCTGGGAATCAATGCGGAGGAGACCCACCGCCGCGTCTTCATCACGCGTATCACCGCAGGAGGACCGGCCGAGGAGGCCGGGCTGCAAGCGGACGATCTCATCCTCACGGTGAACGGAAAACCGGTGAGCGGGCTGTCCGATTTCTACCGTAAGGTGTGGGAAACCGGCAGCGCCGGCGCCGAAATCACCCTGGGCATCCTGAAGGGTGTTGAAGTCAGGGAAATCTCTCTGCGCACCGGCGACCGCAACCGGTTCCTGTTGATGAAGCCGAGAAAGACGCTTTAGTTGAAAAAAGAAGCTGTTCTGAAATAATAAGGGCCCCGTACCGCTCATTCTTCCGCTGGAGGCGATTCCATGTCCAGTTCGTTCGGGACTGTTTTCAAAGCAACGACGTTCGGCGAATCCCACTGCGCCGGAGTCGGCGTGGTGGTGGATGGCTGCCCGCCGCGGCTGCCCCTGACCGAGGCGGATGTCCAGCGCCAGCTCGACCGCCGCCGCCCCGGCCAGAGCCGCCTCTCGACCGATCGAAATGAAACCGACACGGTCCGCATTTTGAGCGGAACCGAGAACGGCCTCACCCTGGGCACTCCGATTGCGCTGCTGGTCCCGAATCGGGACCAGCGGCCGGCCGACTATGCGTCCATGCAGCAGGCGCCGCGCCCCTCCCATGCCGATTATACCTATCAGATGAAATACGGCATCCGCGCGGCCAGCGGCGGCGGCCGCTCCAGCGCACGGGAGACCCTCGCACGAGTGGCGGCCGGAACGGTCGCGGAGAAACTCCTGCGCGAACGCTTCGGGGTGGAGATCGTCGCCTGGGTCGGCGCAGTGGGCGATGTGGACGCCCCGGAGGTGGACGTTCTGACCGTCGACCGGGCCGGCGTGGATCGGTTCGACGTGCGCTGTCCGCATGCCGAATCCGCCGGACGCATGATGGCCGAGATTGCACGAGTGAAGGCCGCCAGCGATTCGGTCGGCGGTGTCGTCGCCTGTGTCTGCCGCAACGCGCCCGCCGGATGGGGGGAGCCGGTGTTCGGCAAGACCGAGGCACTGTTGGCTCAAGCCATGTTGTCCATCCCGGCCACCAAGGGCTTTGAGATCGGCTCGGGGTTTGCCGGCGCCCGCATGCGCGGCAGTACCCACAATGACCCCTTCGTGGGGAAGGCGGGCCGGCTGGGCACGCTCACCAACCGCAGCGGGGGGGTGCAGGGTGGGATCACCAACGGCGAGCCGATTGTGTTCCGCGTCGCCTTCAAGCCGCCGGCCACCATCGGCCAAGCCCAGACGACGGTCGACTTCGACGGCGCCCCGGTCACATTCGAAGCCAGGGGCCGCCACGATCCCTGCGTGGTTCCCCGCGCCGTACCCATCGTCGAAAGCATGGCCGCCCTGGTGCTGGCCGACCTCGCATTGATCCAGTCCACCCGGAAGT
>CAZNAX010000191.1:0-6019 GCA_964570965.1 uncultured Desulfatibacillum sp. | reverse complement strand
TGCACGACACCCTGTCGAAACGGCTTTTCGATCGCAGCATGCGCGGCTTCAGCTCCGGGTGTATTCGCATCGAAAAGCCCCTTGACCTGGCTGAGTACGTGTTGAGGGATTCCGCCGGATGGTCTCGCGATGCGATCGCTGCCGCCATGGATTCCGGGGCGGCGCTTCGCACCGTCCGCCTACCCCGGGACATCGCTGTGCACTTGATTTACATGACAGCCGGGGTGAACGCCGGGGAGCAGCTTCGGTTTTGGCCGGACATCTATCAACGCGATCCGGTTCTTGACCGGGCGCTGCAGAAAGCACCTCCGCAGGACTCCGACCGATTTGGAAAATGAGGGAAAGCGAGGAGCGACGCTACCAGGATCGGATCCGGCCGATGTCCACATGGACGAAGTCGGACCCGGGATAGTACCCGACCCCACCGGCGGCCAGCGCAAGTGCGAGCGTCTTCAGCTCACCGGTTCGGATGCCCGGCACTCGAATGTCGATGGCCTTGCCATACAGATGGAGGCTCTGCGAGGCTATCCCACGGCTCATGCTGTGCAGCGCGGTGTTGGTTGCAAGGGACCGGAAGCCGGAGATGACATGAAACGGACGCGTGGTTTCAAAGCGCAGGCAGAGGCGGTGCAGAAGGTCCAGCAGCTCGACGGCAACGGCGCCCACCTCGCCGGTGCGGTGATCCCGCAGGATGTGGTTGATATCCCCGAGAGCGCCCGGATCGTATCGGTCCGCCCTGCAGTAACAGGCCTCCAGGCGTTCGCCGGTATGGGTGTGGAAGAACGCCAGGCGTCTTTCCGGCGCGCGGGCCGCCTTTAGAACGCGGGGAGCGAAAAGGGTGGAAGCCGCCGCCAACCCCCACCGCAGGAACCGGCGGCGGTGGATGGATTTGTCTGAAAAGGAAACGTCGCTATGTCGCTCTGCATGCGGCAAAACGCAGTTGGCCCTCCTTATTAATTTTTAATCATACCCCGAGCCCATCACCGAGTCAACCGGCCGACGGCTATCAACTTTCAGCCAAGTTTCGGGCCCGGTTGACACCTTCACGGTCATAGGTGCGAAAAATCAGCTGCTCGCGCTGCCGGCGGTCCGGCGGCAGCGTTTTGAATTCAAGGGCCGGCATCTGCGCTTCCAGCTCGGCCCGGGCCGGAATGGCCTCCAGCCCGGCGCCGACCCTGCGGCCGGAGGGGGTATCGAGAACAACGGCGTCTCTGCCGTCCGACGCAACGGCCCAGGGGATCTGGTAGTCGTTCAGGAGTCGGGCGGCGGCCAAGACCTCCCGCTCGTAGGAGCCGATCGACCCCGCCGCGCATCTGAAAGCGACCATCCGTCGGCTTCCCACTCGGACCACCAGGTCTACGGCCGACCGATAGCGCTCTCCGGCGATGTCCATTTCGATCGGCACATCCACCTCGATGTCCTCGCGCGCATAGCCTTTGCGCTCCACCAAGTAGCGCGCCAGCGCCTGACGGTTCTCCTCCGCGCCGACGTTCGGGACGGGTCGACCGCTGATGAAATCCACCAGCATCGTAAACGGCTTGAGCGTGTTAGACATGACGATGGCGCCTTAGTTCTCGTCGCTCGGGCGGTTCATTTTTCCGCCGGACGCCGATTTCAAATTCGACGCGGCGGGAATCGGAATCCGCCGGGCATCGCTCCACAAACCCTCCAGGTCGTAAAACGACCTCACCGACTCGAAAAACACGTGAACGATCACATGGTCGTAATCCATCAGCACCCAATGCCCTTCGGCGGTTCCCTCCACGCTGAGTGGTTTGATCTTGTGCCGCCGCATCTGCCTCTCGATGTGCTCGGCTATGGCGACCACCTGGCGGTTGGAGCGGCCGCTGCAGATGATGAACACATCAGCAATCGAAGTCAGCTCGCGCACGTCCAGGGCCACCACGTGCGCGGCCTTCCTGCTCAGCACCGCCTGTAAGAAGAGGTTCAACGCGGCGTCCAGATCTTCGGTCATGGATAGAGTCCTTTGGTTTGGATCCAGTCGCACACGGCAGCCGGCGTCAGAAACCGAATCGAACGGCCCGCGTGCGCCCGCTCCCGGATCCGGCTGCTGGAAATGTCCAGTGCAGTCACGGAAAATAAGCGGACCCCCCGGAGGCCGGTGCCGCTGAAACTGACAGGGGAACCGGACCCGGAAACATCCGCCGAGACCCGGGCACGGAGAAAATCTACCAGCGCTTTCCCGCCGCGATCGGCCTTCGATCCATCGCCTCCCGGCCGGGAAATGACGATGACGGAAACAAGCGCCAAAAGCTCGCGGAAGGATTTCCAGGTGTCGATTTCCAGGAACGCATCCAGTCCCATGAGGAGGAAAATCTCGGCCGCGTCGGCGGCCTCTCGATAAAAATGCCGGACCGTGTCGATGGTGTAGGAGGGACCTTCGCGGCGGATTTCCACATCGGATGCCGTCAGGCCCGGTTCGCCCTTCACGGCCAGCTCGATCATGTGCAGTCGGTCGGCCGCCGGCGCGACCCCTTCGCGGGTTTTGTGAGGCGGCAGGGCGGCCGGGATGAGAAACACCTGGGCCAATCCGAATCCCTCCTTCACTTCCAGAGCTGCCCGCAGGTGCCCGAAGTGAATCGGATCAAAAGTTCCTCCAAACAATCCGATGCGCATCCTGCCTATTCCCGGATCTGGCCGCTTCCGAAGACCACGAACTTGCTGGTGGTCAACTCCTCCAGACCCATCGGCCCGAAAGCGTGCAGTTTCGATGTGCTGATCCCGATTTCGGCCCCGAGACCGAGTTGGCTGCCGTCGTTGAAGCGAGTGGAGGCATTCACCAGCACCACCGAGGCGTCGACCTCGCGCACAAACCGCCGAGCCCGGCCGTAGTCACGGGTGACGATGGCCTCGGTATGGTTCGACCCATAGGCGGAGATATGGGCGATGGCGTCCTCCAGGCTTCCCACCACGCGCACCGCCAAGATCAGATCCAAGTATTCCGCCGGCCAATCCGCCCCGGCGGCCGGAACGGATTCCGGCACCAGCCGTCGCGTCCGTTCACACCCCCGCAGTTGGACCCCGGCCGCAGTGAAGCGACGAGCCATCGCCGGCAAGAATCGCTCGGCCTCCGACCGGTGCACGAGCAGGGTCTCCATCGCGTTGCACACGCCGGGTCGCTGGACCTTGGCGTTGAAGCACACCTCCTCGGCCATGGCAAGGTCCGCGCCCTCGTCCACATAGACATGACACACGCCCTTGTAATGCTTTAACACGGGGATCCGCGAGTGGGTCACCACGAACCGGATGAGCTCCTCGCCGCCGCGCGGAATGATCAGATCGATGAATTCCTCCTGCTGGAGCAAGGCCTTCACGGCCTCCCGCTCCTTGACGGGAATCACCTGCACGGCGGCCGCTGGCAGTCCGCTGTCCGCAAGACACCGGGCGATGACCGCGGCCAAGGCACCGTTGGAGTGAAAGGCTTCGGAGCCGCCGCGCAGGATCGCCGCGTTGCCGGCTTTAAGGCACAGGCCGGCCGCGTCCACAGTGACATTGGGCCGTGACTCATAGATGATCCCGATCACGCCCAGCGGGATCCGCATGCGTGCAACCTGCAGGCCGTTGGGCCGGATCCAGGCCGGGCCCAGGCTGCCCACGGGGTCCGGCAGCTGCGCGACCTCCCGCAGCCCCTGAGCCATGGCGGTGAGGGTGGCGTCTTTAATGGCCAGCCGGTCGATCATGGCCGCCGAAAGCCCGGCCGCATGCGCCGCTTCGATATCCTTGCGATTCTCTTCCTGGATCACGTCTGCCCCACGAAGGATTCCATCCGCCATGCGCTCAAGGGCCGCGTTTTTTTGCGGAGCGGAACAGCACCCGATGGCCCGGGCCGCCAGGCGGGCGGCCTTCGCCATGCTAGTTATGGTTTGCTCGATGGTGCTCATTTATCCGCCTCGCTATCGATTGAGGTTATCACCAGATTATCCCGGTGAATCACCTCGTCGTAAGGTTGATGGCCCAGGACTTGTCTGATGTGCTGGGATCTCAGTCCCCGGATTCGGCGGATGTCCGCCGCGCTGTAGTTGACCAGGCCGACGCCGATGGGCTCACCCGCGGGAGTTTGCAGCTCGACCGGAGTTCCGACCGAAAATTCGCCCCGGACGCCGACGATTCCGCTGGCCAGCAGGCTCTTGCCGCGCGCGGTCAGCGCGGCGGCCGCGCCGGCGTCGATGGTCAGTCCGCCCTTGGGTTTGAGTGAAAAAGCGATCCAGCATTTTCGGCGGGTGAGCTTCTCCCGGCGCGGTACGAAATAGGTGCCGTGCGCCTCACCGGCTAGCAGTCGGGTCAAGATGTCCGGTTTGTCGCCTTTGGCGACCACCATGGGCACGCCGGCTGAAGTCACCTTGCGGGCCGCATTGATTTTGCTCAGCATGCCGCCGGTGCCAAGGGGGCCGGGAATGCGGCCGGCCGCTGTTTCGGTGCTTTTGGAGATCACCGTGACCACCGGAATCAACTCCGCATCCGGGTGCGCACGCGGATCCTTGGTGAACAGGCCATCGATATCGCTCAGCACGACCAGCAGGTCGGCGTCCATCAGCAGGGCGATCATGGCCGCCAGGTTGTCGTTGTCTCCGAGTTTGATCTCCTCAACCGAGACCGTGTCGTTCTCGTTGATGATCGGCACGATCTTCCATTCGAGCAGGGTGTTCAGCGTGTTGCGGGCATTGAGATAGCGTTTGCGGCTGGTGAGATCCTCGCTGGTCAGGAGGATCTGGGCGACCTTGCGGCCATGCCGCTCGAAGGCCTTTTCATATTCCATGATGAGGCCGGCCTGGCCCACCGCCGCCACTGCCTGTCGCCGGGGGAGCTCCTCCGGCCGACGATCGAGCCCGATCTTCTTGACTCCCGAGGCCATGGCGCCCGAAGAAACCAAGATAACATTCAGTCCCCGGTCCATCAACCCACCGATCTGGCGGGCGATCCCCCGCAGGGCCCTGAGGTTCAATCCCCGGGGGGCGGTGAGCACGTTGCTGCCCACTTTCACTACCAGCCGTTTGACACGCTCAATGGGGATCTGCGGATGGTTCATCGCGGAGTGCATCCAGGCGGCGGCCGACCTCGGACAAGAGGGGACCAATCCCCTTGCCGGTCGCTGCTGAAATAAGATGGATTTTCTGGCGCTTCTTAAGCGCCTGCTTGAATGCGCTCGCCTGCGCCTCGGCGCCGGGCAGGTCCAACTTGTTCAATGCGATGAGTTGGGGCTTGCGGGCCAAGGAAGAACTGTAGAGGGCCAGCTCGGCGTTGACGGCGTCATAGGCTGCCAGGGGCTTCTGCGGATCGATGCCGGCGGCGTCGATGAGGTGCACCAGGATGCGGGTGCGCTCGACATGCCGCAAAAAGCGAATTCCCAGGCCGGCACCCCGATGAGCGCCTTCAATCAGGCCGGGGATGTCCGCTACCACGAACGGTTCGCACGACCCGGCTTTGACCACTCCCAGGTTGGGGACCAGAGTGGTAAAGGGGTAGTCGGCGATTTTGGGCTTGACCGAGGAGATGACGCTGATCAGGGTGGATTTGCCGGCGTTGGGCAACCCGACGATCCCGACATCAGCCAGCAGTTTGAGCTCGAGCTTCAGCCGGCGGGTCTCGCCCGGCTCGCCGGGCTGGGAAAAACGCGGAGTCCGGTGGGTGGAGGTTTTGAAGTGGGTATTGCCTTTGCCGCCGCGCCCCCCGCGGGCGATGACGAAGGCTTCGCCGGGTATTGACAAATCCCGGATGATTTCATCGGTTTCGGCGTCCCGGACCAGGGTGCCGGGCGGGACTTCGATGAGGATATCGCTTCCGCTTTTGCCGGTTTTCTGCCGGCCCCGGCCTGCGGCGCCGCGTTCGGCCCGGAATTCGCGTCGAAAGCGAAAAGGATACAGCGTTCGGCGGTCCGAAGAACCCACCAGGACCACATCGCCCCCTTTTCCACCGTCGCCGCCGTCCGGCCCCCCGCGAGGCACGTATTTTTCCCGGCGAAAACTCACACAACCGTTTCCGCCGTCGCCGGACTGAACGG
>CAZNAX010000190.1:0-6056 GCA_964570965.1 uncultured Desulfatibacillum sp. | reverse complement strand
GACGCACCCGGCCGTGTTCGATCATCCTTTATCACCCGATGAGGCTATGGCCAACATCGAAACGCTTCTGAACTTACCGCATGTGCGTTTCCTATCGGAGGAAGAAGGATTCTGGAACGTCTACCGCGCCACGACGTCAGAGGTTCCCACTCGGGGGGACCTGGTACCGGATGCTCATTTGGCTGCTCTGCTTCGCCAGCATGGCGTGAAAACGCTATACACCCATGACCGTGATTTCCTGAAGTTCCCTTTCCTCAATGTGCGCGACCCTCTTGCCGGGGATCCCACGAAGACCTGATCAAGGCTCCTCAACCTGCTTCAATTGGGCGATCCGGGCCGGTTTGGCGAACCATTTGAACGCCTTCATTCTCGTTATTGACGGCCAGTAGTTTTGCTTGGCTATGGAAACAACTCGTTCCATTCGATCCAGCATGAACAATGCCCCCCCTATTCGCATGAAGAAGTTCTTGATGTGAAGCTCTATGCCAAATTGAAATAATAACCAGACCTCATGGTTCCAGCCACCGGCCTTACCCCAAGTGGCTCTTTTTGCGATGCATTGAAAATCGCGTCCATGTTAGCAAATCATGATAGCTGCTCGGCGGTTGGCTTCTGAGTGTCGGGCTTGCGAAGACCAAAGGAAGGAGGCCTTAACGATGGGATGCCCAACGAAATACCTGCAGGCCATTGCCTTGGCATTGTTTATTTTCCTGGCGGCATCCCCGGGCGAATCTTTCGGGCAGGCGCCCGCAGCTCCTCAGCAGCCTGCTGAGCCTCCACCATCGACTGCTATTCCGCCGGCAGAGGTGGCAACAAAAGCAACCGAAGTGACGAATCTTATCGCCACCGTCTCAGTAAAATTCGCCTCAATTTCGGAGACCGAGAAGATCCGGCAATCATTTCACCAGGCCAACAGCGACATGGAGCGGGAACTTTTCAATACAGAAAGGATTCTCCAGGGGCAGCCGACCCTGGCAAGCCTTCAGGCTCAGCAAACGCTGTGGAAGTCGAGGCAGCTCCAGGTCAGCGACTGGTTGAATCTTCTAACGAAACGGGCCATCGAAGTGCGAGAGGAGCTGAACCGTTTAGCGGGTCTTCAGGCGACATGGGTCCAGACCCGCGATGCGGCGCAGGCATCACCGACTCCTGCCGCAACCCTGCAGCAGATCGAGACCGTGTTGAACGCGATTGCGGCAGCGCGAGCGCCTCTGCAGGCGCAGCGGGAGGGCTTGCTCAACTTCCAGAGCCGCATCTCCGAAGTACTTTCGCGGTGCGACGATATCCTGGCACGCATCGTACAGGTCCAGAAAGGGGCGGTTACAGGCATCCTGACGCGCGCGAGCCCCCCGATCTGGCATGGGGCGCAGTGGGAATACGCGCGGACATCCCTTCCTGAGCTCATCAGCGAAACAGGCGCCTCTTTCCGGAGGGACCTCCTCCAATATGTCCGCGATCCTTCCCGAGAGATGCCTCTGCACATCGGCCTGTTAGCCGTTTTAGCAGGAGTGTTCACTGCAGCGCGACGGGCTGCGCACCGCTGGACAGTTGATGCCGAAAAAGCCGTACCCCTCGCGGCGGTATTCGAACGGCCCTACGCAGCCGCATTGTTTACCGTCTGGTTTGTCGCGACCCGGTATGCTTCACCAACTCCTCCCATGATCAAGGGATTGGTTACGGCACTCGCACTGATACCGATTGTGCGCCTCGTGCAGCCGGCCATTTCTCCTCGCCTGATGCCGGGGATTTATGCTTTGGGTGGTTTGTATGCCTTGGATATCCTCATAGGGGCTTTCGGCAGCGCGGCGGTGGTCGAGCAGGGGCTGCTTTTGCTGGAGGGCGTGGCGGGGGTCATGGTGCTGGGCTGGCTGCTGGCCTCCCGCCACCTGCAGCATGCGGTTGCCGAGGTTATGAGCGCCCGCCGAATGCATGCCATCGAGGTCATCTGCAAATTAATTATGCTCTGCCTTGGCGGCGGCGCGGTCGTCGGGGCGCTCGGCTTCCTGAACCTGGGCCGCATCCTCACGCCCGGGACCTTATCGGCCATCGTGCTGGCATTCTCGCTGGTTGCCGGATTGCGCGTGTTCGGCGGCGCGCTATCGGTGGTTTTGCGCCTGCCACTGCTGCAGCGGCTGCACATGGTCCGACAGCATCACGATCTTCTTGAAAAGCGGGCTTACCGATTGCTCGTGTGGCTGGCCGTCCTCGCTTGGGCGGTCCGTTCTCTGGACCGCATCGGGCTCCTGGACCCGATCGTTTCGGTGGGAGGCGATATCCTCGCCACGAAGCTGGAGCGGGGTTCTATCAGCGTTTCCATCGAGGACATCCTCGCCTTCGGCCTGACGATATGGGCTTCTTATCTGTTGTCGCGCATCATCCGATATGCGCTTCAGGAAGAGGTATATCCCCGCGTCCGCGTCTCGAGCGGCGCAGCTTATGCCTCCTCGCGTCTGCTGCACTACACCGTCATGGCCCTCGGGTTTCTGGTGAGCTTGGGGGTGCTGGGGATGGACCTGACCCGAGTGAGCGTTTTGGCCGGCGCCCTTGGTGTGGGGATCGGTTTCGGCCTGCAGAGCGTAGTGAACAATTTCGTTTGCGGATTGATCCTGCTCTTCGAACGGCCCATCCACGTAGGCGACACCATCGAGGTAGGCGAGCTCCTGGGAGAAGTGCGCCGGATCGGCTTCCGCGCTAGCACGGTGCGCACCTTTCAGGGGTCCGAGATCATCGTGCCCAATGCGCAATTCATCACCGCCAACGTGACCAACTGGACCTTTAGTGATCGTCTGCGGCGCATCGAACTGCCGGTGGGAGTGAACTACGCCTCGCCACCGAAACAGGTGATCGAGCTGTTGGAGGGAGTGGGGCGCTCCAACCTTCAAGTCTTAAATTATCCAGCGCCTCAATGCCTTTTTGTGGGTTATGGCGACAGTTCAATCAACTTCGAACTGCGGGCATGGACCGACCAGTTTGCCGACTTCGCCAAGATACGAAGCGACCTGAATTCCGCCATCTATGATGCGGTGCAGGCCGCCGGGATGTCGTTTCCCTTTCCTCAGCGTGAGGTGCGTCTGCTGGGTGATCCTGAAGCCGATTCTTCGGAAGCCTCTCAGCCGAAACCTAAATCTTAACGGGTTCGACCTCGGCGATTGATATGGCAACCCTCCCTGAACCTGCACCTTTGTTCAGCTATGAAAACCGCAATGACCTCTCCCGGTTGACATCCAAACGTAACGTGGCTATAGTAGCTTTAATGCGGCATTGAAAAATCCCCTGCGGGAAGAATTTGTCGTCAAGGCTGGGTTAAAACATTTTGCGGTGTAGGGCTTAACCACCACACTCTTCAAAGTGCGGTGGTTTTTTTTGTGCCGTCGTCGAAATCCGCCCTTAAAAATCTGAGAAAGGAGGATTAAAGCGACGATGCAAGGAAAAGTCAAATGGTTCAATGAGGCCAAAGGCTTCGGCTTTATCGAAGCCGAAACCGGGGGCGACGTGTTCGTACATTTCAGCGCTATTCAGGATAGCGGCTTCAAAAGCCTGCAAGAAGGTCAAGCAGTCAGTTTTGATGTTCAAGACGGGCCGAAGGGCAAGTCAGCCGCCAACGTAAAGACGGTCTAAATTTCCATTCTTAAGTCGGCACCCCCTTTTTCACCGAAGGGGGGTGCCGCGTCCTCTCCGCTTCCTCACTTTTGGTTCTCCTCGACCGTTCCGTACTCCACCCACGAGGAGTTTAATTGCAATCGGGTGACGGCATTTTTTAAGGGACATACGTGAAAACGAAATTGTACATCAGCAATTTGTCGAACGAAACCGAGGAGGCCGAACTGAGCCACCGTTTTTCCACGGCTGGAAAGGTCACATCGGTAGCGATCGTCAGGGGCAGGTATTCCAACCAGAGCAAGGGAATCGCGTTGATCGAAATGGAAACTGAAGAGGGCATTCGGCGCGCAGTAGAGCAATTCAATAACTCTCACCTCCAAGGCAACGTCATCGCAGTCAGCAAGAGCAAAAACTATGGGGCGTGGAAGAGCTAACCATCAGCTATTCCAGGCAACACGGAATCCGTCACCCAGTTTCTCATGCAGAAAATTCATCTGCCTCATAGGGCTTCGCTGAGCGATGATATGATTGCAGAGTTTGAAAAGGATAGGATCAGCTGTTCGCGAGTCTGAAGCGGCCTTCCTGATTGGGCGTTCCCTGTAAAGAGAGTTCGCCGCCCCCCTCTGTCTCCAAGATTAGCGTTCGCAGAAATTCACCTGATGGACCAAGGGGAATGAACATGCGAATCTTCATTGGGAGCCTATCATATAATGTTACGGAAGAAGACTTGCGCGAAGCCTTTGGGCCTTTCGGGCAGGTCACCTCCGTAACTGTTGTTCTGGATCAAGAAAGTGGTCGATCAAAAGGTTTTGGGTTCGTAGAGATGCCCATGCAGGCTGAGGCTCAGTCTGCAGTCGCGGCTTTAAATGGACAGGCTTTTAAAGGAAGGACAATTACTGTCAATGAAGCTCGCCCTTCGTCTGACGACCGTAGAGGTAGAGACAGAGGAGGACGTGGAGACAGACGCGGCAGGGGGCGTTACTAACGCTATTGCAATGCTATCCCATGTTTTAAGGGAGGAAGAGGATCTCATGCGCCAAAAATACCAAATATACTTGAACGCTGCAGGGACACGGCTGAACATTAAAGAATTGGCGATTATCGATAGGCACCTGAATCGTAGCGAGCCTTCGATGCTTGAAGATAAGAGCTTCTGCCTGCTTTGTGAGGAGACCTATGATATCGAAAGCGTGACTAATTCGATTGCTGTAGGAATAGCGGATTTGGTCACCACTCTGCGAACCATCAACTTTTTTCCTAACCACCGATACGCAACCATGATCGCCGAGGCTGTTGTAAAGTTATTCGCTTCGCGCAGCAATGGTAAGATTGAGATGATTCTTGACGATAAAGACATGATACCCATGTACCATCTTGTGGTTCCGTAGGGTTTTTCCCTCTCCCCGATTTGATTATTCCCTGCTATGTTTAGTTGGCCGATTGCTGCTCGCCGGTTTTTCGTCCCTGTCACTGCCCGGCGTACTCGCCTTTGACGAATCTTCCTTCCAGCCGCTTGCCGTCCCGTAAGGTCATCACACCTCGACCCGTCATCTCCCCGTCCACGAAAGCGCCCGAGTAGACCCGGCCGTCGGGATAGCTCAGGGTCCCCTTGCCGGTGCGCGTCCCGCGGGCGAAATCGCCCTCGTAGCGGCGGCCGCTGGGCCAGGTCATGACACCCTTGCCGTGCCGCAAGCCGCTCTTGAACTCGCCGTCATAGACCCGCCCATCGGCATACTTCAGCGTTCCGCGGCCGTTGCGCTCGCGCATCTCCCATTGACCGGTGTAGACCTTGCCGTCCGGGTAGGTGTAGGTCCCCTCGAAAATCGTATTGTATTGGAAGCGACCTTTGAGGGTTCGGCCGCCAGGCATGGTCATGAAGCCCTCGCCGTCGCGCATTCCTTTCTTGAACTCGCCGGTATACGTGTGCCCGGTGGCGTATTCCATGGTGCCCCTGCCGTTGAAACAGTCGCCTTCGATGCAGCGGTCGGCCACGGCGCCAAGCGGGAGAAAAATCAGGATCGCTGAAACTATAAGAATGGACGTAAATGACTGCTGTTTCATTTTGGTACCCTTTCTCTGGCTTCTTTCGCGCGGGAGCGAAAAGAGAATGTGATCTGAGGCTATCACAATAGGAACGTCTTTGGGAATGGCTTTCCGGGTCAACCGGAAAGCCTCAAACATATCTCCGAGAAGAGAACTGAAACAGCGAACTACGGCCCACTGGAAGCTCTTCCACTGGGCGCGCCGCAGAATGATTGCAAGGGCCGGAGAAAAGTAGTAACGGTTGGCTGCTGCAAACCGTGAAGCTATGGCTATAAGTAGCTTGTTATAATATCTTTTTCAACATTAAACCGTTAACCGATGGACGGATATGAACTGGGCGCCGGATGCGGTGCCCGATCTATCGGCACCGCACGACCACGGGCACCATTTCGAAAAATCCGGTAAACGGCGCGCGG
>CAZNAX010000189.1:0-6096 GCA_964570965.1 uncultured Desulfatibacillum sp. | reverse complement strand
ACTGGGTGTTTGTTTCGGGAACTACAGGTTATGATTATAAGAGCATGACCCTTGCAGGGGATATTGTGTCTCAGACCGAACAATGCTTGAAAAATATTGAAATGGCCTTACATCAGGCGGGCGCCGGAAAAGAAAATATTGTAAGGGTTTTGTATATCGTGCCTGTTGCAGGCGAGTTTAAACTTTGCTGGCCGGTACTAAAAGATTTTTTTGGAGAAATAAAACCTGCAGCCACCATGATCTCGGCAGGCCTGGCCGATCCGGCCATGAAAATAGAGATCGAAATCACGGCGAAAATGAATTGAATCAATTAGAGCTAAACTCCTGGAGTTTTCCGGCTTTCTCTCGATTCATGGTTTAAGGGTAACTATACTTGAACTCGATGCCTAAATAGCATTGACCGTTTTTTACTCATATTCTTTAAAATTCCTTGAAAAAGTCCAAGACAGAATCTTACAAGAAGTAAATTTCAAAAAATTAAAAAAGGGTCAGTTTCAAACACTGACCCTTTTATTTTAAAAACCAAAAAAATGTTTTTTAATTTGCTTTAATTACACTTTTCTGATTCCGCTACCTCTTTGATCTTACCTCCATCTTCTCCGGTTTTTATACACTTTCCTGAGTTATTGTGTTTCCAAACGATCCAAAGCCTGTCTTTCTTATACCTTTCCACTTCCCTGTACCCCCTTTGCTGCAAAACATCGTAGGCGGATGATGCCACCCAGCCTTTTAGGTCCTTGTATTCCGCCGACTGTGTATGCTGGGAACCTGTACTACAGTCTGCGTTAGGCGCATCAACGATGGATAAAACGCGTCCATTTGATACCCTAACCGTAACGCACTTGTTTTTATTGCCATTAAACCAATTCTGATAGGCATCATTTCCGGATTTTTCTGTTTTTACAAACCTATATCCTCTGTTTTTCATTTCCTGATCTAAATAGGTGCCTTTCATATCGATCAAACTACTGAATTCATCACTACCATACTGATTGTTATTGTTACCCTGAGAACCTCTGTTACAATCAGCATTAGGAACATCAACGATGGACTTTACACGGCCGTCCGATACCCTTACCGTAACACATTTGTTTTTATTGCCATTAAACCAATTTTGATAGGCGTCACTTCCGGATTTTTCTGTTTTAACAAAGCTATATCCTCTATTTATCATTTCCTGGTCTAAATAGGTTCCCTTCATATCGATCATACTGTCGAAATTATCCTTTTGAGCAAAAGAAATCAGGGAGACCATAAACATGACACAAATCAAGGTGGCCTTTTTTTTGATGTTTTTCATAATTGTTTAATTATCAGATTAATTTTTTTAATAACTATTCATTTCTATTTTTAGAACACTGTAAAACCGATTTAAAATGTCCTCTTGTTCTCCTTTTAAAATTTGTATTATGCAATAACTTGAAAAGGTACAGAAAATTAAAAAAGGGCCTGCGCTTTAGGGCTGACCCTGTTAATCCTTAATTTTTCTTCAGGCAGCGTTAATTACACTTTTCAGATTCCTGAATTTCTCTGATCTTGCCTCCATCCTCTCCGGTCTTAATGCATTTTCGTGTAGTATGGTGTTCCCAAACAATCCAGAGTCTGTCTTTTTTATACCTTTCTACTTCCCTGAAGCCTCTTTGATGCAAAACATCATAAGCTGAATAGGCTTCCCAACCTTTTAAATCCATATATTTTACCTGGTTCTGATGTCCGCCATATCCTGAAGAATAGTTATAATTATTGCTATTGCTGCTCCTTTCATCATTACCTTTATTATAACCCTGGTTATAACCTTCCTTTTCATCGCTTGTATAGTAATAATTATGCCAGCCCTTGTTGTACCTGCCATCATTATACCCTTTTACATAAGCAGCTTCATGACGAGAAGAATCGTAATGATTGTTGTGAGCGTTGTAGTCATTCTGAGAATAACCGCTGTATGCATTTGTACCGTATTGTCCGCAATCAGAAGGCGACATTTTAATGATCGAAGCGGTTCTTCCATCAGCTGTCTTTACGCTGATGCATTTGTTCTTGTCGTCGCTCCACCAGGTAGTATAACTTGCATAATTGTCTTTTTTGGTACTTATTAGCCGGTATCCGCGGCTTTCCAGGTCCATTTCTGTTGAACTGGCTTTACCGCCAACCAGGTTCTGAAGACTGCCTTCCTGTGCAATCATTTGGTTTGAAAATAAGATCAAAACCATTAATAGGGGGATTTTTTTTAATGTTGTCATTTGTTTTTGATTTTAGTTAATATTTATGTGAAAATTAAAATTTTTACTGATTTAAATGAATAATGAAATGCTGTACCGGTAAATAAATTAATTTTTAAGCCATGCCTCTTTTATATTGCTCTTTGACGGGTCTGCAAACTGATATCCCTGTGCGTCAACATAATTCAGTTTTATCTTTCCACTCAGCTCTTGCACGGATCCATTTCGGTTTACAGAAATTTTCATGTCATTGCCTACCTTTAATTTGAAAAATGGCGTTAAAACTGAGGTAACATCGGAAGCATCCAGCTTCTTGCCATTCACAGCAACCAGAACATCGTTATTTTGAATTCCCAGGGCCTTATATAATTCATTTTTTTTATCGGGGTCTACGGCAATTACCTCCATTTTTGTCTGATCAATTTTTATAAAGGGCACCATATCAACGACTAAGGCAATGTCAACCGGTACTTTTAAATTTACCCTGTCAACACCAGCCAGTTTAAGATACTGAGCGTAATCCAGCGGTTCACCCTTAACGACATACTTTTGCAGAAAATCTCCCACCTCGGGATACGTTATTTTGGTAACTACCGGGATCAACTCAGCATCATCAAAGGGTTTGGTGGGTCCGTACATCTCGGAAAGCTCCCCCATCATATCGCGTAATCCCCTTTTTCCTTTGCTTTTATCTCTGATGATCAGATCGATACACATGGCCATCAAGGCCCCTTTCTGATACACATTCGGATAAATTTCCTTCATTTCGGGTTCCAGTATATTTTTACTCATCTCCGTAAATGAAATATCCTTGGGGTAATTGGCTATGGCATACCTTTCTTTTTCCGACATCAAAGCATAAAATTCATCTTCTGTGATCAAACCCTGATTGACCTGAAACAAGTTGGCAAAATACTCAGTGAACCCTTCATACATCCATAAATGTGCAGACATTTTGGGATTGTTAAAATCGAAGTAATGGATTTCTTTAGAATGCACTTTTAAAGGTGTGAGGGTATGAAAAAATTCATGTGATATCACATGAATCAGTTCATCACTGCTCATGGTTTCAGCAAAAACAGCGGTAGTAGACTGGTTGTGTTCAAGGGCACCAAGGCCCCGGGCATCATCCTTCCCGTTGCTTGTAATATAAACCAGAATAGCGTATTTTTCAGTATCATTGATCTTACCAAGAAATTTTTTCTGAGCAGTCATCATCCGTTTCAGATCCGGTGTAAGCTGCTGTGAAGTAATATTTTTGTTTACCGGCGAGTAAACATGCAAAACCACCGTCATCCCGTCAATAACAAAGCTTGAAATATCCGGTGCAGCATACATCACCGGGCTGTCCATCAAAGCGGCATATCGCGGTGTAATGAAAAGATCCTCTTTCGAATTCTTGTTCATGTCTGTCATGGCGGTAGTTCCTGTTAAACCCTCAGGGTGAGAAATACTGACTTCGTATGGTATTTCAGTACTGCCGCCAAAATATCCCACAAAACCACCCATATTCAGCATGAACTGCTTCCCTGAAAGAATGTTGGTTCCGGCAGGTGAAAATATAGTAGTAGATTCTTTGGAAAAGGCTTGACCTTCTTCAGAATCATAGGTATCATTCACCAGATAGGTTATTTTGCCCAACTGGCCGGCATTCGAAATTTCCCAGGTATTTACATCTTTTTTTATAAAATCCAAGGGTTTACCTGACTTGTCAAGGGCCGAAAAATCAGTTATATAGCGTCCGTAATCAGCAATGGCGTATGTACCCGGTATGATCTTGGGCAACTGGTAACTTGTAGTGGTAGTTTTTATTGCGGGCGGGATTACAGTTACCCTGACCTGGTCATTCGTAACATTGACCAGATCAATTGCAACCTGCATCTTTTCCGAAGTTGCTGAGCCAGTTCCCTGTTTGACAGAACTACAGGAAGTTAAAAGGGCAAGTATAAATAAAAACAAAAAAAGATTTCGGATTTTCATAACCAATATTTTATACGATTTTGTTTAGATCTGATTACTAATAAAAAAATGACTCTTTGAAGCATGGTACCGGAAAAAAAGAAAAAGCCCTAATTCGTTTTAATAACTAACCTGATCCTATCCTGTTCCTGTATATGCAAAAACTTAAACTTATCTTCTACAATGAACTTGTCAACTTTGGGCGCAACAGATGGATTAGTCGGATACTTTGTTCCATTCCAGCCCATTTTAGATACTGTACCGTCTTTGTTCTCAATATAAATATTTTAATATCCCCTGGTAACTGCCATACCATTGAAAGGCAAAAATAAATGAGCCACCCTCTCGTGGCAAAATAAATTTTAAGTTAATAAATTACTTGGGTATTTTATTCCTTTACAAATGTTATATTTGTTGTTATAAATGATTCTAAATTCGTGATAAACTGCAGGTTATTAATTTTATGCTCTGTTCTGCCCTTTCTGACTTATTGCCAGGATACCACCTTTGTCAAGAAACATTTTTTTGACAGTACGGTTAAAAATGTTTTCAACGGACCGGATGGAATTTATGCCAAAACGGGTGAAGGTTTGTATAAACTAAAAAATGATAAGTGGGCATTACAGAACACTGAATTCACAAAAAACTATGTATTTTTCAACAAGGAATTTTATGAATCTGATTATATCCCCAATCCGTTCCTTTTCGATATAAAACCCCTGCAGGATTTAATTCCTCAGCGTTCACTTTCAAATCCCACTTTGGCGCGCAGTGATAACAGACTGTTTGTGTCAACAGGAGGCAATCTGTATGAATACTTTATCAATACGGCCTATAAGCGCACTTTTGGCGGCTATTCCGTACGTAATATTTATTTTGATGATGTTTTCTCAGTCACCTCAACCTACAAAGGGATTTTTTTTAATGACAGCATCCGGGCGGAATTACCCCGCTATTCAAGTGGCTATTTCCAAAAAATTGGTGACAGATATTTTTTATGCAGCGATCAGTTGTTTGAAATGACAGAATTTGGCAAATTCACACTGCTGAACATTACGGACATCAATGTATCCGGTCATTTCAGAAAATTACTCGAATGGAATAACCGGAATATTTCCCAGAATACGCGCTCCATAAATATCTGGGATTATCAAAGCGGATTAACACCCATACACCGGGGAGAAGAGTATTTTGACATAGAAGTTGCTGATAACAAGCTCTTAACTTGTACCGGACAGGGAGAGGTCATTGAATTTACGGAGGATTCTTTCAAAATCCTATGTAATGTAAAAGCACGTGTCAGGGATTTGTATGTTTATGGTGATGTATTATATATCTCAAGTGATAAAGGTTTATTTACTTTGGAGAAGTTTGAACCAAAAAGCCTGAAAAGACAGAATGGCCTGCCCAATGTGGTAGGTGTTATGATGGATCTGAACAAGAACCTGTGGATTTCAACCGAGAATGGATTGTATGTGCAGCCTGCCGACAAACAATTTCCAATCTCATTTATACCCAATGTGGAATTCAACCGGGCTGCCCTTACAATTTACAACGATCAGGTCTATGCAGGTTCTGTGGAAGGCTTGTTTATTATTGACATATTTAACGTTTCTAAAAATATACTTCCTCAGACTGTCAATACAGTAGCAGTTGGATTCAAAAACTGGCTTCTGTATTCGGTTATTTTGCTAATGGTACTTGCGGGTGCGGTTCTCTGGCTGCTGAAATACAGGCAAAAAAAGAAAAATCTGGTTATTGCCAATACCTCAAAGAAAAATGAGGAAAAAACCATTACTATAGAACAAATGGAGCAGGAAATTATCAACCAGCGTATTATGACCGTTGAAAACCTGGCAGAGTTTTACGGAACAAACTCCGTTCAGTTAAACCGCATTTTAAAGTCGTTTAACACAAC
>CAZNAX010000188.1:0-6129 GCA_964570965.1 uncultured Desulfatibacillum sp. | reverse complement strand
CGGAAGGGCAGCCAAACACTGACGGTCGTACCTATGCCGAGCTGCGTATCGACCTCGATACGTCCGCCGTGTTCTTCGACTAGTTTGTGGGTGACGAGCAACCCCAAGCCGGTGCCGCGGTGCCCTTTGGTGCTGTAAAACGACGTGAACATTTTCTCCTTGACCTCGTCGTTCATGCCCATTCCGTTGTCGCTCACCTCGAACCGGATCTGGTTGCGGGGCTCGGCCGCGGTTCGGACGCACACTCGCCATTTCTTAGAGGTGTTCTCGTCAAACAAACAGGCGTCCATGGCGTTGGACACCAGATTGAGCAGCACGGTGTGAAGGGTATGGGGGTCCATGCGGACCGAGCCGATCGAGGCGTCGAATTCGCTGATCAGCTCGGTGCGCTCCTGTTCCGCCCGCTCCCGGACGAGGTCGCAGACCTCTGCCGCGATCTCATTGGGGGAACAACTTTCGAACTGGGGGTCGCGCTCTTTCGAGTAGGAGAGCAGGTCCATCACCAGGTTGGAGGTCCGCCCGATGGCGCGTTTGATCATCTCCCAGCCCTTGCCCAGCTTTTCGTCGTCCTTCTTGGCGATGCCAAGGTCGACCAGGTAGCTGCCCCCCTTGAGGCCGTGCAGGATGTTTTTGATCCCATGCGCCAGGCCGGCTACGGTCTGCCCGACGGCCGCCAGGCGTTCGGAGTGGACCAGTTCGCGCTGCAAGCGCTTGATTTCGCGCAGATCCTGGAAAAAGGCCACGGCGCCAAGTTTTTGGTCCCCTTCATAGAGAATGCTGCCCGAGAACATGACGGGAATGCGCTCTCCAGATTTGGAGGCGATGGAGGCTTCCCGCCACGGCAGCTCTCTGAACGATCGGTGGGCGGCCATCGCGCGCTGAACGGTGCCGGCCAATTCTTCCGAAAGAAGCTCCGGCAGATTGCGGCGGTGAATGATCTCCTCCTGCATGTACCCAAAAATCCGCTCCGCTCCCGGATTGAATACCACTATCTGGAAATGTTCATCGGTGGCGACGATTCCGTCGTTGGAGCTGCGGATCAGTTTGTCCAAAAAATTGGTTCGCCGCCGCAGCTCCCGGGTGGCGATCTCGATTTTGCCTTCCAGGTCGTGGGTGTATTCCTTCAGCCGCCGCCGGATATCGATCTTTTCCTCGGCGCGCTTCAGGGCAATCGTCAAGGCGTCATCCCGCACCGGCTTGTTGATGAAGTCGGATGCCCCGAAGTGCAAGGCCTCGATGGCGTTGCCGATATCACCATGACCGGTGATGATGATGACTTCGGCGTCCGCATCCATGCCCTTGATGCGTTTGAGCACCTCGATTCCGTCCATTCCGGGCATTTTGATGTCGGTGAGCACGATTTTGGCGTGTACCCGTTCGAACTCGGTAATGCCATCTATGCCGCTGCCCGCGGTGAATACCTCATAGCCGTCTGCTCTCAGCGAGCGGGCGAGCACTCGCAGGATGTCCGGTTCGTCATCGATGAGAAGAATCTGCGTCACGGGTGCTCCAGCCTCTTCAGCGGGCCGACGGGAACGTCAGGCGGAAGGTGGTGCCCCGGCCCGGTTCGGATTCGACCTCGATCTGACCCTCGTAGTCTTTGACGATCCCGTAGCTGATGCTTGTTCCCAGGCCGGTTCCCTTGCCGGTCCTCTTGGTGGTGAAAAACGGCTCGAACAACTTGTTTTTGACGTGCTCCGGCATGCCGATGCCCGTGTCCGCCACTTCGGCCACGACCCGTCCATCCCTGTAAAAGGATCGAATCGTGAGTCGTTTGCGATCCTCCTCCGGTTCGGCCTGAGAAGCTTTTTCATCCATTGCGTCGATGGCATTGCTGACGAGGTTGACGAAGACCTGCTCCAGGCGATTATGGTCGGCCATGATCGCGGGGACCTCGGGATCGAGGTCCAGAACCACCTCGATGTTGTGCACCTTTAGCTGATGCCCCAGGATCTTGAACACATCGCGGATGGGGTTGTTGATGATCACCCGGCTGCGCACGATCTCCGACTGCCTCGAGAAATCGCGCACATGCTTGATCACGAACGAGGCCCTTTCGACGCTGGCGATGATATCCTCGGCTACGGCTTTCAGGTCGCCGCTGTCGAAGGCGTGGCCCTTTCTGAGCATTTTCAAGATGTAATCCGCTGAAACCTGGATGACGTTCAGCGGCTGGTTGATTTCATGGGCCATGCCGGCGGCCATCACCCCCAGGGTGGTCATCTTGCCCGCCTGGACCAGCTGGGCTTCGCGTTGGACGGTTTCGGTGATGTCGGTGGTGGTGGCGATCAGGACGTCGCGGCCGCCGTATTCGGCGCGGCTGACGTTGATGTTGACAAAAAAGGGCTTGCGGCCTTTTTTGTAGTGGCGCTTCTTGGAAAAAAGAATGAACTGACCCTTCTCTAGGAATTGAAGACCGCGGCGGACTTCATCGTCGCCTTCATCCCCCAAGACGAAAAACGGCAGCCGCACCAATTCCGCCTCGGTGTAGCCGTAGCAGTCCTGGGCTGTCTGGTTGGTGTCGAGGACCTGGAAGGTGTGCGGGCTGAGAATGAAGATGGGGTTGGGGTCGTTGTTGAACAGCGATCGGTATTTTTCCTCTGATTTGGTCACCTGCTCCTGGAGCATGTCGTTTTCGATGGCCACCGCGATGCGGTTTCCGATCAGCTCCAGCACATTTTTCAGCTCCATGGGAAACTGCAGCATCCTCTGGCTGCCGATGCGGATGACGCCGAAGGTCTCCTTTTCCTTGGAGCTGATCGGGATGTAGGCCACGCTCGGCAGGTTTTCTTCCTCGAGCAGCCGGATTTCATCGCTGCAGCCCTGCGGCAGTTCGTCAAGGGTGATGAAGCGACGCATGCTCCCGGCGTAATGGATTGCGGTTTCCTTGCCGGCGACGGGCAGGACACGGCAGGCGGTCTCGGAGAGCCCCGCACTGAAACGCAAGTGGTAGCAGCCGTCGTCGGCCAGCAGAAATACGCACACGCCGTCGGCAGGTATCAGCCGCTGCAGTTCGCCGATGGCGGTCTGGATGCGCTCTTCCAAGCCGGAAGCGGCGCTCAAGGCCGAATAAATGGAGACCATGGCGCTCAATTCTGCCGTGTGGCGCTCGCGTTCTTCCTCCGCGCGCTTGTCCTCGGTCTTGTCCCAGAGGGTTTCGATCGCCCCGATGATGCGCCCGTCAGGTGATTTGATCGGAGCGGCCGTGAACCAGCACCACTTCCCAGAGTCGCCTAAATGCGGGAAGAAGCCCTCGGCTTCATAGGCGCCGTCGATGAGCGCGGACTTGCGCCCGGTAGCTCCATAGAGCCGTCGCATCTCCTCCTCGCCGCTTTGGTTCAGGATGACGTCCGACATGGTTGCCCGCTCGCTTTCGTAAAAGGGCATCCATTGGCGGTTGGTGCCGATCATCTGGTTGACACTGAACCCCGTCAGGTTTTCGAGGGCCCGGTTCCAATGCGTGATGACGTGGTCCTGGTTGATCACGAAGGTCGGGATGGTGCTGCCCTGAATGATTTGATGCAGGGCCTGCTCTTTATCGACGAGCTCTCTCTCGATTTCGCGCGACCGCTTGTTGCGGCGTTCGATGATGGCCGTCATACTCTGCATCAGGCGCCTGACGAAGATGACGACCTCGACCGGGTTGCGCTTGATGCGCGCCAGCTCCCGGTAGGATTCGATCCGGACTTTCTCGACCTGGAGAAAGTCCCGAATGGCGCGCGCTTCGAAATGGTCGATTAATTTCAGGCCGGGAGGCTTGGTCTCGCGCAGGGTCTCGATGATGGCGTTGCTGTTGGTCAGCTCCAGAAGGGTATCCAGGTTCTTGAACTTGAAGAACTCCGTGTAATCCGCATAGGTAGGTATCCCGATGGAGGCGGCATAGCGGATGCCGTCCGCATTCTGGTTGATGTCGGCGACGCCCACAATTTCAGGGCGCTGGTCGGCGAAGACCGCGTCGGTCAGGAATTCCAGAAATGCCTTGCAGGCTCGGCCGCCGCCGACGATGGCGATGGTGGAACCCAGAAATTCGCGGATCATCGAATCCTCGCCTAGAAGAAAATAAAGGTGACCACCGCGAAGCAGGGAATCAAAAAGACCAAGGAATACTTGATGATATATCCGAAAAAGCTCGGCATCTTCGTCCCGGCCTCCTCGGCGATGGAGCGCACCATGAAGTTCGGTGCGTTGCCGATGTAGCTGAAGGCGCCGAAAAAGACCGAACCGGCCGAAATGGCCACAAGGTAAACCGCATGGTCCACCATGAGATGCGCGACCGATTGGCTTTCCGGCAGTCCCGGGTAAAAGCTGCCCAGAGCGGTGCTGAAAAACGTCAGGTATGTGGGGGCGTTGTCCAGGAAAGCAGACAGGGAGCCGGCAGCCCAGAAGTAGTGGGCGGGCCGGGTGACGGCATTGATCAGAAAAGCCGCTTCCCCTTTCGACCCCGCCTTGAGAATGAGCAGGCACGGGAGCATGGTGATGAAAATGCCGATAAACAATAGAGCGACTTCGACGATCGGTGCCCAGGTGAATGCATTGTCCTCGCGCACCTGGGTTCGGGTGGTCATCAACGACACGATGCCGATTACCACCAGCAGGCCGTCCCGGACCCAATCCTGGACCGCACGATGAATCCCCAGGGTGCTGATTTCTCCCCAGTTCACCATTCCGCTCATGAGCACGGCGCCCACGATGCCCGCCAGCAGCAGAAAGTTGTGGATTCCTTCCAGCTTCAAGGGTTCCTTTTTTTCCTTGGGTGCTTTGTTTTGGGCGCCTTCCTTACGATAGTAGTAGGAGTCCAGCACGAAATAGACGGCCAGCAGGATCAGGCAGACGGTCAGCATGTGGGGAAGGATTTTCAAGGTCCAGAAGAAATCGACCCCGTGCAGAAACCCCAGAAAGAGCGGCGGATCCCCCAGCGGCGTGAGGGCGCCGCCGGCGTTGGCCACTAGAAAAATAAAGAACACCACCATGAAGGAGCGGTTGCGGCGAAAATTATTGGCCCGCAGGAACGGGCGGATAAGGAGCATGGCCGCGCCGGTGGTCCCCATCCAGGATGCCAGCACGGTGCCGATCGCCAGCATGATCGAGTTGACGGTCGGCGTTCCGCGCAGGGTTCCTCGCAGCAGGATTCCACCCGAGACCGTGTAAAGCGACCACAAAAGAATGATGAAGGGAACGTAGTCCGCCAAAATGATATGCAAAATCTCGTGCACGGCTTGGCTCCCGAAGGCAATCACAAACGGGATGCCCAGCACGGCCGCCCAGAAGCCCGAAACTTTGCCGAAATGATGGTGCCAGAAATTCGGCAGCACCAGCGGCATGAGCGCAATCGAGAGCAGCATGCAGGCGAATGGGATGCAACTCCAGATGGGCAGCGATTGCCCGAGATCGTGAGGCGCTGCCGCCGCCCCGGGAGCCGAAGCTCCCGGGGCAGCGGTGTATACCAAAGCAGCCAGGATGCCCAGGACGGCCAAAGCCAGGAACCGTTTCATCGGATAATCCCCTTTCTGCAACGCCATTGGCCGCAAGCAATGGTCGGCGCGGATGGAATCGAGGAAAAGCGGCTCGGGTGTGCTGGCGCCCGCGCAAGGTTCAAGGTGGAAAAGGACCACGGCACAGGTTTTTTGCATTAGCAAACTCTTGATTAATTGGGAAGATTTTTTTATTTAAGAGACAGATTGGGTGCGGGACTGCGGAGGCAGATGGGACCAACGGACCCCCGAACGTGGTCAGGAGGGAGAAGATGGACATCAGACGGTTTTGGAACATGGCCTTGATCCTTGGGATTTGGGCGGCTTCTGCTCTAACGGCGGCGGCGGAAAACCAGCCACCGGCCGAAGGCACGGCCCTGCCGGCGATCACCCTCCCGGCCCCCAAAGACGCCGGGCACCTGGCCTATTTAGGCCTTGCGGGCAAGAAGCAATTTACAGTTGCGGACATACCGGCGGAAGTGGTGATCGTTCATATCTTCAACATGTACTGACCGCACTGCCAGAAGGAGGCTCCTTCTCTGAACGAGGCCTATCGGAAAATAGAGGCGGACCCCAAGCTCAAAGGCAAGGTCAAATTGATCGGAATCGGCGTGGGCAACTCGAACTTCGAGGTTGATTACTACAAAAACAACTACAA
>CAZNAX010000187.1:0-6144 GCA_964570965.1 uncultured Desulfatibacillum sp. | reverse complement strand
GCATGGCCTCCCTGGGCAAGCTGCCGGGAGTCATCAAGTCTAGCTGGTAAAGGCCAACCGCCGGCGCTCACCGGTGATGGCCCCGATCCGGGCGCGATCGGCGATCGCCGGGGCGCTCGTGTGAACTAAGGAGAACGTTATGGCAATCAATGATCCCGTCGCCGACATGCTGACGCGTATCCGCAACGCCGCCAAAGCCAAGTTCAGCAGTGTCGATATTCCCGGCTCTCAGCTCAAGGTCGAAGTGGCCCGGTTGCTGAAAGACGAAGGGTTTATCAAGAACTTCAAGTTTCTCAAAGACGGCAAGCAGGGCATTCTGCGGGTCTACCTGAAGTACGGTCCGGGGCAGACGCAGAGCATTCATCATCTGAGGCGGGTCAGCAAACCGGGCCGGCGGTTCTACGTCAAAAGCAAAGACCTCAAACCGGTATTGAATGGAATGGGGATTTCGATTGTGTCAACCTCCCGGGGCGTGATGACAGACAAACAGGCGCGCAAGGAAAACGTCGGCGGTGAAATTCTGTGCACCGTCAGCTGATGGCGGCCGGGGTGTATTTGATCGAGCAAGGGAGCAGGCGATTATGTCACGAGTGGGCAAGAAACCAATTTTAGTTCCGGCCAACACCCGAATATCCTATCGGGATCGAGCCCTGACGATCGAGGGGCAGAAGGGCCAGCTGAGCCGGGACATCCACCCGGCGGTGGACCTGACGATCGGCGACGGGGTCGTCCATGTCCGCTTGGCGATGGAAACGAGGACCAGCCGCGCGTTACAGGGACTGACGCGCAGCTTGGTCGCCAATATGTTGACGGGAGTTTCCCAGGGATTCGAGCGGGTGCTGGAAATCAACGGGATCGGCTATCGGGCTGAGGTAAAGGGCAAGACCCTCGTGTTTCAATTGGGGTTCTCCACCCCGAAAGAATTTGAACTGCCGGAGGGGGTCAGCGCCACCGTCGAGAAAAACACGATTCTCAAGCTGGCCGGCATCGACAAGGAAGAACTGGGACGGGTTGCGGCGGCTATCCGACGGTTGAGGCCCCCAGAGCCTTACAAGGGCAAGGGGATCAAATACGCTGAGGAGCGTATCCAGAAAAAGGCCGGCAAGACCGGAACCAAGTAAACGCTAACAGCGACGGGAGTTCTGAGAGACCATGGCCATAAAAGTTAAAGCGAATGCCCGGGTGCGGCGCAAGAGCCGAATTCGCAAGAAAGTAATGGGAACGCAGGATCGCCCGCGGCTGTCCGTTTTCCGAAGTGCACGGCATATCTATGCCCAAATCATCGACGACACCTGCGGGTGCACGCTGGTATCGGCCAGCAGCCAAGAGAAGGGGTTGGCCGAAACGGCGGCTGGCAAGAAAAAAGTCGACAAGGCCGTGATGGTCGGTAAGCTGGTCGCGGAACGCGCCAAGGCCAAGGGCATCGCCAAGGTGGTGTTCGATCGCAACGGCTTCCTGTATCACGGTCGGGTGAAGGCGGTTTCGGCCGGCGCACGCGAGGCGGGGTTGCAGTTTTAACGGACGGTATTTTTCTGGGTGACGTATCGAGGTGAAGGAGGCAGGCCCTTGTATAAACAGGAAAACGAAGAGCAATTCATCGACAAAGTGGTCCACATCAACCGTGTCGCCAAGGTGGTGAAGGGTGGACGCCGCTTCGGGTTCAGCGCGATCGTCGTGGTGGGCGATGGCAAGGGATCGGTGGGCTACGGCCTGGGAAAAGCCAATGAAGTCCCGGAGGCGATTCGCAAGGGAGTTGAGAAGGCCAAGAAGAGCATGGTGAAGGTGCCCCTGACCCAGGGAACGATTCCGTTTGAAGTGCTGGGAAAGTTCGGAGCCGGAAAAGTGATGCTGCGGCCGGCCACACAGGGGACCGGTTTGATCGCCGGCGGCGCGGTTCGCGCGGTGTTGGAGGCGGTCGGAGTCCAAAATATCCTCACCAAGTGCATCGGGTCTCACAACCCCCACAACCTGGTACGGGCCACGGTTCAGGGGCTGCAGCAGTTGGAAAGCCGCGAGCAGGTGGCCGGACGACGCGGTATCGGATCCGAACAGCTGGCCTAAGTCCTCCGATGGAAGGGCGGACCCACGGCGGGGAAGGACGTAAGTCATGGCTGGAATTCTTAAAATCACTCTCATCAAGAGCATGATCGGCAAGCCGGAAAAGCAGCGGCAAGTCCTGCGCGGCATGGGGCTGACCCGGCTGAACAAAACCGTAGAACTGGTGGACACACCCGCCCTCCGGGGGATGGTCCGCCATGTGGGCCATTTGATAAAGACTGAGGAGAAGGTGGCATGAAGCTGCATGAACTGAAACCGGCGGCCAACGCTCGCAGAGGACCGAAGCGCATCGGCCGCGGAGTGGCTTCCGGCTGGGGAAAAACTGCCGGTCGGGGCAATAAAGGCCATAAGCAACGCTCCGGGGGGCAGACCCGTCCGGGATTTGAAGGCGGTCAAATGCCGTTGCAGCGGCGATTGCCCAAGCGCGGCTTTGCAAACATTTTTCGTAAACGGATCGCCATCGTCAACATCCGCGATCTGCACCGTTTCGCGAGCGGCAGCGTGGTTGACCGGGCGGCCTTGATAAAGACCGGTATTCTTAAAGGCAGCTGGGACGGTGTCAAATTGCTGGGAAACGGCGAAATCAAATATCCTCTGAATATCCAGCTGGAACTGGTCAGTGCAGCGGCCAAAATAAAAATTGAAGCCGCCGGCGGAAAGGTCGAGGTCGGTTCATGATCGGCAGCGGTTTTGCCAATCTGTTCAAGATTCCCGAACTGAAGCAGCGCATTTTCTTCACGTTGGGGCTGCTGATCGTATACCGGGTGGGCGTCCAGATTCCGGTTCCCGGTGTGGACAGCGGAGCCCTGGCGGCTATTTTCGCCACCGCCAAGGGGACCCTGCTCGGGCTGGTGGACATGTTCTCCGGCGGAGCCCTGGAACGGCTGTCGGTGTTTGCGCTCGGCATCATGCCCTACATCAGCTCCTCGATCATCCTGCAGCTGCTGACGGTGGTGGTCCCGCATTTGGAGCAATTGAAAAAAGAGGGCGAGCAGGGGCGCAAAAAGATCACTCAATACACCCGTTACGGAACGGTCGTCCTGAGCATCATTCAGGGCTTCGGCATCGCGGTGGGGTTGGAGACCATGACCGCCCCCGGCGGGGCGGCGGTGGTCCTGCACCCCGGATGGAGTTTCCGTTTGATGACCGTCATCACGCTTACCTCCGGCACGGCGTTCATCATGTGGTTGGGTGAGCAGATCACCGAGCGCGGTATCGGCAACGGGATTTCACTGATCATTTTTTCCGGTATCGTCTGCCGGATGCCGGTGGCCGTCGGGCAGACCTTCCGACTGCTGTCGACGGGCGAGATTGGGCTGTTCCTGGTGATCACCATCGCGGCGCTGATGATCATCGTGGTGGGCGTCATTATTTTCGTGGAACAAGGACAGCGGCGCATTCCGGTACAGTACGCCAAACGCGTGGTCGGCCGCCGGATGTACGGCGGCCAGAGTACCCATCTGCCGCTGAAGATCAACAGCTCAGGCGTTATTCCGCCGATTTTTGCCTCTTCGATCATCATGTTCCCGGCGACCATCGCGAGCTTCATCAATGTCCCCTGGATGCAGGGGATTGCCGATGCCATGCGACCCGGGCAGGCCATCTATGAACTGCTATATGTCGGGTTCATTTTCTTCTTTTGTTATTTCTACACGGCGGTGACGTTTAATCCGGTGGACGTGGCCGACAACATGAAGAAAGCCGGTGGATTCATTCCGGGGATTCGACCGGGTAAACGTACGTCCGACTATATCGACAAGGTGCTCTCCCGGATCACGCTCGGGGGTGCCACCTATGTGTCGGTGGTGTGTGTGCTGCCGTCGATTCTGATCGCGCAGTTCAACGTTCCGTTTTACTTCGGCGGAACCGCCCTCTTGATCGTGGTGGGGGTGGCCATTGACACGATTTCCCAGATCGAAAGCCACATGCTGACCCGTCATTACGAAGGTTTTTTAAAGGGCGGCGCCGGCCGGGTGCGAGGCCGATACTAATTCAGGCCCCAACCGCGCCGCTGGCATTTTAGGGCAGGAGTGATTCATGGCGAAAGAGGAATCCATACGGGTGGAAGGGGTCGTGCTGGAGACCCTTCCGAATGCCATGTTTCGGGTCGAACTCGAAAACAAGCACCGGGTCCTGGCTCACATTTCCGGCAAAATGCGGATGCATTTTATCAAGATCCTTCCGGGGGACAAGGTTACGCTGGAGTTGTCGCCCTACGACCTCAGCCGGGGGCGCATCATTTATCGGTCCAAGTAGCGTGCAGTGTGCTTTGGAGCCCGCTCACCGGGCGCTGCAACGGAAACTAGAAAGAGACGGTTCTCATGAAAGTCAGGGCATCTACGAGAAAAATCTGTCCGAAGTGCAAGATCGTGCGACGCAAGGGTGTGGTGCGCGTGATCTGTGAAAACAAGCGGCACAAACAGAGACAAGGATAAGGAGGGCTACAGCCTTGGCACGTATAGCGGGCGTAGACTTGCCCAGAAACAAGCGGGTCGAAATCGGGCTGACGTACATCTACGGGATCGGCAGGTCCAGTTCCCGTAAAATCCTCGGACAACTGGGCATCGATCTCAACATGAAGACCGATGACCTGACCGAATCTCAAATCAACGACATCCGCAAGGTCATCGACGGCGAGCACAAGGTAGAAGGCGAATTGCGGACCGAAGTGTCCATGAGCATCAAGCGCCTGATGGACCTCGGCTGTTACCGCGGGCTGCGGCATCGCAAATCGCTGCCGGTGCGGGGTCAGCGGACGCACACGAATTCGCGCACGCGCAAGGGCCCGCGGCGTGGAACCGTCAAGAAGAAGGCCATCACCAAGAAATAATCCCCGGGTTATCGGCCGGATGCTGGGCCGCTTCGGGAATGGACAGGCAGGGGTTTATGGCAACCAAGACCGCGCAAACGAAAAAGAAGGTCAAGCGGAGCGTCGCCAACGGCGTCGTTCATATCCAATCCACTTTCAACAACACGATCGTGACCATTACGGATGGTGCCGGCAATACGGTCGCGTGGTCCAGTGCCGGCGTGCTCGGATTCAAGGGGTCTCGCAAGAGTACGCCTTTTGCAGCGCAGGTCGCCGCCGAGGATGCGGCCAAGAAGGCGGTGGAAGCCGGCATGAAAAATGTGGAGGTGTTCATCAAAGGGCCCGGCCCCGGGCGGGAATCCGCCCTGCGCGCCTTGCAGAACACGGGCTTTCATGTCACATCGATCAAGGACGTGACCCCCGTCCCCCACAATGGCTGTCGGCCGCCAAAGCGCCGACGGGTGTGAGCGGCTGACCCGCACAAGCGAGTGACACATTTACTGCGATATCAGTGAAATACAGGGAGGTCGTTTTGGCCAATTACATGGGATCCGACTGCCGGATTTGCCGGCGTGAAAACGTAAAGCTCTTTCTCAAAGGGGACCGATGCTACTCCGATAAGTGCGCCTTCGACCGGCGATCCTATCCCCCGGGAGAACACGGCGAGCGACGCGGCCGCAAGATATCCGACTACGGCGTTCAGTTGAGGGAAAAGCAGAAGATCAAGCGCATCTACGGCCTATCCGAGAAACAGTTTCACCTCTTCTTCGTGCGGGCGGAACGCCAGAAGGGCATTACCGGAGCCAATCTGCTGGCTGCGTTGGAACGCCGGCTCGACAACATCGTATATCGTCTGGGATTTGCCAACTCACGGACTCAGGCGCGCCAGCTGGTCCAGCACAGCCATTTCCTCGTGAACGGCAAAAAGGTGAACATTCCCTCGTTGCTGGTCCGAGTGGGGGATGTCGTCGAGGTGCGGGAGCGCAGCCGCAAGATTCAGCTCATCCAGGACTCCTTGGATGCCGTCGTTCGACGCGGAGTCCCGCAATGGATGGATCTTGAAAAAGACAACCTTAAAGGCGTGATCAAGAGCCTGCCGGTCCGTGAAGACCTCACCATGCCCATGCAAGAGCAGCTCGTCGTCGAACTTTATTCGAAGTAAGCGAGCGACGAGGCCGCTTTCGCGCAGCGGCTGGCGGGCCGACCCCGGGCGGTCCGCGGTATTAACCCTGAGGATAATGAGGAGAACACACCATGCCGTCTGATGCACTCATTTA
>CAZNAX010000186.1:0-6163 GCA_964570965.1 uncultured Desulfatibacillum sp. | reverse complement strand
TTTCTATCGAACTCGATCCCTTGCTCCCGTTGATCAGCGGGGACCGCATTCAGCTGCAGCAAGTTGCCATGAACTTGATGTTGAACGCATTCGAGGCTATGAATGAACATTCGAATGAAGAGCGGCGGCTTTTGATTCGGACTGACTGGAAAGACGACCAGGTTCTGGCAGCTGTCGCCGACAACGGCCCGGGCATTTCGATCGGAGAAGCCGAAAAAATCTTTAAGCCGTTTCACACCTCCAAACCGCAGGGCCTGGGCATGGGATTGTCCATTTGTCGGTCAATCGTCAACACTCATCATGGCCGCCTATGGTTTGAGAACAACCCGAATTGCGGGACGACGTTTCATTTCAGTCTGCCGGTTCCGGATGTCGAACAGAATTCAAGGCGAGAATGACAGAACTTCCTCACACCGTTTTCGTGGTGGATGACGAGGCGGCGGTGCGCAAGGGGCTGGTGCGGCTCCTCAAGTCTGCCGGCTACCGGCCGGAAAGCTGCGCTTCGGCGGAGGAATTTCTCAATCGCTGGGAACGGGACCCGGCTCCGGGCTGCGTGCTGCTCGATATCCAGATGTCTGGTTTGGACGGACTCCAGCTGCAAAAGAAACTGCAGGCGTCCGGAAACGGAATTCCCATCATCTTCATCACCGGCCGTGGCGATGTCCCATCGAGCGTCAGCGCCATGAAGGCCGGTGCGGTAGATTTTCTCCAGAAGCCGATCCACGATGAAGACCTGCTCAGGGCAGTCCGTGAGGCCATCCAGCGGGATCGGAAAGAACGCACCGAACGCGCCGAACGCGAGACGGTGGTCAGGCGCTTCCAGACCCTGACCCCGCGCGAGCGCGAGGTGATGGCGTTGGTGGTTCGGGGGATGCTGAACAAACAGATCGCCTTTACGCTGGGGGCCAGCGAGAAAACCGTTAAGATCCATCGCGGGCGGATGATGGAGAAAATGAAAGTCTCATCGGTCGCCGACCTGGTGCGGGCCGCGGAGAAGATTGACACGCCTCCGGGCGTCCTCAAGCCGATAGATTAGCGTTCTCTGGAAAGGGCGCTTTGCATGCATCGCCGCACCATAGGACCAAAGTCCTATTCTAACCACTGCAAACATTCTGATAGAGAAGCTTTGAATTTGGTTGAACAAGAGGAGGAGCGTTATGTTCACCCATATCCTGTGCCCTACCGATTTAAAAGAAAGAGCCTTCATCGCCCTGAGAAAGGCCGTTCAGATCGCTCACCAGTTCAACGCCAGGATCACGATGCTGAACGTGCACGACGAGTTCCTCAATAAAGAGGAGCGCGAGATGCTGAGGGTCAGCTTCGATTCTTTGAAATCTGAATACGCCCAAGTCGCCGTCGAGTCGCGCGAGCAGATGCGCGCGGCCATCCGCCAGCTGAATGCCGAAGACATCCAGGTGGTCTATAAGTTGAGCGAGGGAAAGCCGGCCAAGGAAATTGTGAAAGTGGCTCAAAAACTGAGTGTCGATCTCATTGTAATGGCCACGGATGGAAGGGACAACATCAAGGATTTCGTAACCGGCACCATCACTGAGCATGTCATCAACCACGCCCCCTGTCCCGTGCTGGTGATACCATACAAGCTGAGGCCTTAAGGCCTCGAAACGCTGCGACGTGATCATCCCGAGGCACGTCTTGCCGCTTTAAGCGGCAGGGGGAGGGCGATGAAGAAGCAGGTCCTGGAAGCGCTTGAGAACGCCAGAGCCAATCTGGATCAGGCCATTGCGGGTCTCGAAACTATACCCGAAAACGGGAATGAGACCGTTGGTTATACCGCTCACAAGCTGAAGAACTACCTGACCGTCGTGGGGGCGACGGCGGAGTTGCTTGAGGTTTATCTGGCGGGCCACCCGGATGCGCAGGTGCAAGTCTGGATCGAGGGATTGCAGCACGCCGTCCAATTGATGAAGCACGATGTCGGCCGGCTGATGTTTTCAGCCAACGGAACGCCGCCGCAGTTCAAGCTTGAAAAGGTGGATATGGGGCTGCTTGCTTTCAGGGGGTGCAACTTCTACCGCCACCGGGCCGCCTGGAAGAAGATAAAGGTCAACTCCGAGCTAAAACCCGATTGCTGCATTGCCTGGACCGATCGCGTGGCCGTGGCCGTCGTTTTAGATAACCTGCTGTCGAACGCGCTTAAGTTCTCGGAAAACGGAAAACAGGTCTGGGTCAATGTGCGCACGGAGCAGGACCATGTTATCTGCACAGTGCGCGATGAGGGGCCTGGCCTCAGCGCGGAAGACCACTCCCGATTGTTTCAAAAGGGCGTGCGGTTGTCGAATTCCCCGACGGGCGGTGAGCCGACTACGGGATACGGGCTTGTCATCGCCAAGGACCTGGTGGAAAAGGTCGGCGGGAGCATTTGGTGCGAAAGCCATCCGGGGCGGGGTACCGCCTTCCACGTCCGATTACCCGCCTTCATTCCTTCCTTGACCCCCATTGAAAAAGGGGGGTAGGGGGATTTTAAAATCGACTTCCTGGGAAGGCTCATCTTATTTAATAACCGGATAATCGCGATAGAAGGAGGGGATATGGCACTCAAAGTCAACACAGCCGTCAGACGGCCGGGCATCTTCACGGTGGCTCCCATCGGGTCCATTGACGCCGCCGGCTATGCAACCTTTCAGGAAAAGGTGACCTCCGTTCTCAACCAGAGCCCCGATGTGGTTATTTTCGACATGGAGTACGCCGACTACATCAACAGCATGGGAATCCGCGTGCTGGTCAAAACCAAGAAAGCCATGAAAAAGAGCGGGGGCAAAATCATGTTCATCAACCTCCAGCCCCAGATCAAGAAGGTATTCGAAATTCTGAACGCACTGCCCTCGCTCAAAGTGTTTGCGAGCATCCAGGAACTCGACGACTACCTGGATGCCATGCAGGCCAAGTCTCGCTTAGGGCCGGCAGGAGACCTCTAAAGAGTCACTCAGCGATCATGCATGATTATCCCATCGACGGTTTCGTTATCGCGCCTGTTTGCGAAACGTGCCGCCCGCAATCGCAGCTCACGGTTGACGACTAGAAATGAAGGGCCGCAAAGCGCAATTGCGATCTCCTGAAATCCTGCCGAAGGGTCGGTTTATGAAGCTTCTGGCCCTGCTGCTCGGCATGCTGGTGCTGGCTCCACTTCTGGAGCAGTTTTTCCATCTGTGGGTGTTGGAAGACGTGTTCCTGACCGCGGTTTTTGTTTACGCCGCCTACTCCATTACTCGTAACAGGTTTTTACTGGCAGCCGCGATCGGATTAGCCCTGCCCGCGGTCGCTTCGACATGGTTGAGGCCTTTCGTGAAAGCCCATTGGTTCGCAATTTCTGCGGGGCTCTGCGACGTGGCTTTCATCATCACCATCACCGTCGCCATTCTGGTTTACATCTTCCGCCAGGAGGTCGTCAGTGCGGATGTTATTGCAGGCGCCATTGTTGTCTATCTCCTCTTGGCGGTCATGTGGTCTCAGATTTATGTCGTATTGGAAATTGCCCAGCCCGGGTCGTTCAACTTTCCCGCCGAGGCCCGCGGCTCCGCGCCAGCGCTGCTAAAGTACTTCAGCCTGGTGACCATCACCACCGTCGGCTACGGGGACATTACGCCGGCGAGCCCCGCCGCGCGAGCCTTCGCCAACCTTGAATCGGTTGTGGGTCAGCTCTATCTGGTGATCCAGGTCGCCTGGCTGGTCGGGATGCATGTGTCCATGAAATCCAAATGAGGCACCCGGGCATTTTTCCGGTTCCGCCCCCCATCCTCGCAGCCACGCCTATCCCTTCACCCATTTTGTCCAATTTTCGGTTTTTTAATTCAGAACGGGGCGCTCCGTCCGACCAGATAGGACTAAGGTCTTATTTCAACATCCCATTCCACTCTGATAGGAGAAGAAATCAATTTGTTTCTCATGCGAAGGAGCCATCGTATGTCGAACATCCCCCCATTTGCCCATATCTTTCAAAGTGCCTCCTCCCGGGCAGGAGCGAGAGAAGAGCGCTCGAAAGGAGATCGCGTGAAGAATGTTTTGCTAAGCTTGATATGCGTCATGCAGTTGGGTGTCATGGGGAGCCCCGTTGGGGCCTACGACTATCCGTTCAAGGACCCGTACGTGGCGACGATCATCGGGACTCCCGAGGAGCTCCAGCCGAAGCTGCCCGAGAAGATCGATTATGAGCTCCTGAGCCTGAAGGTTTTTCCCGACCGCTCGCCGCCCGATATCTTCTGGTATCAACGCGACTTCCGCTACTCACTCACCTACCAGAAGGGTGAGGCGCCGCTGATTTTCGTAATTGCCGGAACCGGCAGCGCCTTTTACTCCTCCAGCATGATTTTTCTCCAGAAAGTGTTCTATGAGGCCGGCTTCCACGTGATATGCCTCTCCTCGCCCACCAACATGAACTTCATCGTCACTGCCTCCACGCCCCGTGTGCCCGGAGATACCGTCGATGACGCCCAGGACCTTTACCGGGTGATGACCCTCGCCTGGGAGCAGGTCAAGGATCGCATCAAGGTTTCGGAGTTCTATCTGACCGGCTACAGCCTGGGCGCTACCCAGGCCGCATTCGTCAGTAAATTGGACGAAGAAAAGCGGAATTTCAATTTCAAGAAAGTCTGCATGATCAACCCGGCGGTCAGCCTGGTCACCTCGGCGACGATCCTGGACGCCATGGTGCTGCGAGCCCTGCCTGGCGGTCTGGACACGTTCGACGCCTGGTTCAAGCATATTTTCCAGAAATTTTCGGAAATTTACAAAATCATGGGCCATCACGACCTCACCCACGACTTTCTCTACGAGGCGTACCGGACCCTTTACAAGACCGACCCTCCCAAGCAGGAGAACATGGCCGGCATGATCGGGACCGTGTTCCGGCTGTCGGCCGGCAACATGCTTTTTACCGCCGATGTGATGACCGATTCCGGATTGATCAAACCAAAGAACCTGGTCCTGGGAAGCGCGGATTCGCTCACCGACTACTTCACGGTGTCAACCCGGACGAGCTTCCTGGATTACTTCGAGGAGCTTTTTTACCCTTATTTTCGATCCCAGCAACCGGGTCTCACCAAAGAGGCGCTGATCGAACGCTTGAGCCTCCGCAGTATTGAGTCATACCTGCGAAACACCTCCAAAATCATTCTGATGGAAAATGAAGATGACCTGATTCTGAAGCCTGAGGACCTGGCGTTCCTGAAAGACGTGTTTGGTTCCCGCGCCCAGATCTACCCGTTCGGCGGCCACTGCGGCAACATGCGGTATAAGGACAATGTCGAGCACCTGATCAATTTCTTCAAGAACTGAAAGGACAGTCGAAGATGAAGCGCACGATGAGTCTCATGTTGCTCATGGCTATTGTTTCAACGGCTGCGTGCAGCACGGTGCCGGTTCAAAAGGAGCCGATCATACCTGCCAAGCGGCCGGTCAGCGAATTCGTCAAACCGGGTGTTCCCCGCACCATCGACGCCTACGACCCCTGGGAACCGATGAACCGCCGGATTTACAACTTCAACGCCATCTTCGACGAGTACGTTTTCCTGCCGGTGGTCAGGGGTTACGAGTTCGTCCTGCCGGATTTTGCTCAGACAGGGGTCAGCAACTTCTTCAGAAACCTCACAGAGATCACCAATCTGATGAACTCGCTGTTGCAGTTCAAGATCGTCAAGGCCGTCAACACGTTCGGCCGGATCGTGATCAACTCCACGGTGGGCATAGCTGGGCTTATCGACGTGGCCGCCACGGTCGACGGTATCGAACGGGAGAACGAAGACTTCGGCCAGACGCTGGGGTTCTACGGCCTGGGGCCGGGTCCCTATCTGGTTTTGCCCATATTGGGTCCGTCCAACGCGCGGGACACGGCCGGCCTGGTGGTGGACACAGTGGTTTACAGCCTTATGATGCAGGAATTGATCGGGCTGACGGGCATGGACAGCCCGGAGGACAATGCTCTGAATTACAGCCTCTCGGCGATCTATGCCATCGACAAGCGGCACAACGAATCGTTTCGCTACTTCATGACCGGATCGCCCTTTGAATACGACCTGGTGCGAAGGCTATACTTGTTGAAACGCGAATTCCTGATTGACAACTGAAAAATGAGCGCTTTCGTGAAATTCACCCTTAAAACGATCGTGGTTTCGGCATTTCTAGTAATGCTTTTCGCGCCGGTGCAGGC
>CAZNAX010000185.1:0-6179 GCA_964570965.1 uncultured Desulfatibacillum sp. | reverse complement strand
GTGAACGCCACGATCCTGGCCCAGGTGCAGGGTTATCTCATCAAGCAGAACTACAAGGAGGGCGAGTTAGTCAAAAAAGGCACCCTCTTGTTCGAGATCGACCCGCGGCCCTTCCAGGCGACGCTGGACGAAGCGCGCGCCGCTTTGGCCAAGCAGCAGGCGGTGCTGCAGACCGCCCAGGCCAACTTGAAGCGCATCCTGCCGCTAGCGGCGGCCAACGCCGTCAGTCAGCGGGACAAGGACAACGCCATTGGCTCCGTGCAGAGCGCCGAAGCCCAAGTGCTGGAATCCCAGGCGCAGGTGCGCAAGGCCGAGTTGGATCTCGGTTTCACCAAGATCGCCTCGCCGATCGAAGGCATTGCCGGCGCGGCTAATGCTCAGATCGGCGATCTGGTCGGAACCCCCCAGGCGCGAACGCTGACCACGGTGTCCACCGTCAACCCCATCAAGGTGTATGTGCCCATCAGCGAGCGCGAGTACTTGATGGCGGTTGAAAAGTCCAAGCAGGAGCAAAAGCCGGATGCCGAGAAAACTACATTCGAGCTGATCCTGGCCGACGGCAGCAGCTGGGCGCAAAAGGGGACGTTTTCGTTTGCCGACCGCCAAGTGGATCCCCAGACCGGCACCATCCGTGTGGCCATTCTGTTTCCCAACCCCGAGAACCTCCTGCGGCCGGGGCAGTTCGCCAAGGTGCGCGCGCTGATGGGCACGGTCAAGGACGCCCTGCTGGTGCCGCAGCGGGCGGTCGGCGAGCTCCAGGGCAGCTACCAGGTGGCGGTGGTGGAGGCCGACAACACCGTGCAGATTCGCGGGGTCAAGGTGGGCGAGCGAACGGGAAACCTGTGGGTCGTCCGGGAAGGCTTGAAGCAGGGGGATCGGGTGGTGGCCGAGGGCACCCAGAAGGTGGGCAACGGGGCCAAAGTGACGCCCAAGCCGTATACCCCAAAGTCATAAGAAAGGTTGATCCATGGCAAAATTCTTCGTCAACCGGCCGATCGTGGCGATCGTGATCTCGATCATCTTCGTCATCTTAGGTGCGGTCGCGATCCTGGGGCTGCCCATCGCCCAGTATCCCGACATCGTCCCGCCCGAGATCGTCATCAACACCACCTATGTAGGCGCCGACGCGCAGACCGTGGAGCAGTCCGTGGCCACCCCCATCGAGCAGGAGATGAGCGGGGTGGACAACATGAACTACATGTACTCGCTCAACGCCAACAACGGCGAGCTGAAGCTGTACGTGAACTTCGACGTCAAGGTCGACCCCAACATCGCCCAGGTGCTGACGCAGATACGGAAATCGCAGGCGGACTCGAAGCTGCCCGCCGAGGTGCGCGACTACGGGGTCACGGTCAAGAAGTCCACCTCCTCCCCGCTCATGGTGGTGGCGCTCTCCTCGCCGGGAGGGAGCTACGACGCGACCTTCCTGGCCAACTACGCCTTCATCAACCTGAACGACCAGCTGACGCGCGTCCCCGGAATCGCCAGCGTTACCGTGTTCGGGGCCGGGCAGTACGCCATGCGCCTCTGGGTCAAGCCGGACCAGCTTGCCAAGCTGAACCTGACTGTGCCGGAGATCGTGGACGCCATCAAACAGCAGAACACGGTCAACCCGGCCGGGCAGGTCGGGGCGGAGCCGGCGCCGGGTGGTATCGATTACACCTATGCCATCCGCGCCCAGGGGCGCCTGGAGACGCCTGAAGAGTTCGCGCAAATCGTCCTGCGCGCCAACCCGGACGGTTCGCTGGTTCGATTGGCGGATGTGGCGCGCATCGAACTGGGCTCCCAGACCTATGCCAATGTTGGCCGTCTGAACGGCAAGCCGGCCGCTGTGCTCGCCCTCTATCAGTTGCCGGGATCGAACGCGATCGCGGCGGTGGACGGCGTCACCCGGCTTTTAGAGGAGGTCAAGAAGAACTTTCCCGCCGATCTGGAATACAGCATCGCGCTGGATACGACGCAGTCCGTGCGCGAGGGCATCAAGGAGATCCTGCATACGCTCTACGAAGCCCTGATCCTCGTGATCATCGTGGTGTTCATCTTCCTGCAGGGCTGGCGCGCGACCCTGATCCCGGCGTTGGCCGTCCCGGTTTCGCTGATCGGCACCTTCGCCATGTTTCCGCTCCTCGGGTTTTCGATCAACACCATCGCGCTGATGGGGCTGGTGCTCGCCATCGGGCTGGTGGTGGACGACGCCATCGTGGTGGTGGAGGCGGTGGAGCACCATCTCGAGCACGGGTTATCACCCAAGGAGGCCACGCTGAAAGCCATGGAGGAGGTCTCCGGACCTGTGGTGGCCATCGCGCTCGTGCTCTCGGCCGTGTTCCTGCCGACCGTATTCATACCGGGCATCACGGGCAAGCTCTACCAGCAGTTCGCGGTCACGATCGCCATCTCGGTCATCATCTCGGCCTTCAACGCCCTGACGCTCAGCCCGGCGCTTTCCTCCTTGATCCTAAAGCCCAAGAAAAAAGCCCGCGGCCCCCTGGGGGCTTTCTACCGCGGGTTCAACAACGCTTTCGGCAAGGCCACCAACGGCTATGTGAAGCTCTGCGGGTGGTTCATCCGCAAGTTCGTCATCAGCCTGCTCCTGCTCCTCCTGATGACCGGCGCGATCGGCGTGATCGGCAAGCAGGTGCCGGGCGGCTTTCTGCCGGAGGAGGACCAGGGCTTTCTCTACGCCGGTGTCCAGCTTCCGGATGCCGCCTCCCTGCAGCGTACGGACGCCGCCACCCGGGAACTCGAGAAGATCATCCTGGAGACGCCCGGCGTGCAGTACTGCACCACCGTGGTGGGCTACAGCATGCTGTCCGGAGTGACGAATACCTACAGCGGCTTCTTCTTCATCACGCTCAAGCCCTGGCATGAGCGCAAGGCCCCTGAAGAAAAATACGCGGCCATCATGGCGAGCCTCAACCGGCGCATGGGCGGCATCCCCCAGGGGGTGGCCTTCGCGTTCTCGCCGCCTGCCATACCGGGCATCGGCACCTCCGGGGGCGTTACTTTCATCCTGGAGGACCGCGCCGGCAAGGACATCGACTTCCTGTGGGCCAACACCCAGAAGTTCCTGACGGAAGCGAAGAAACGGCCGGAGGTCGCGCGGGCGACCACGACCTTCCTGCCCACCGTGCCTCAGATCTTCGTGGACGTCGACCGCGACAAGGTACTCAAGCAGGGCGTCGATCTGAACCAGGTCTACCGTACCCTGCAGGCCTTCATGGGCAGCTACTTCGTCAACTACTTCAATCGCTTCGGCCGGCAGTGGCAGGTGTACATCCAGGCCGAGGGCGAATACCGCACCCGCGCCGAGCAGCTCGGCCAGTTCTACGTGAGGAACGCCGCGGGCAACACGGTGCCGCTCTCGGCCCTGACCTCGCTTGAGCAGCGTTCCGGCCCCGAGTTCACGATGCGCTACAACCTCTACCGTTCAGCCCAGCTCAACGTCATCGCCGCGCCGGGCTTCAGCTCGGGCCAGGCCATGGCCGCGCTGGAGGAGGTGTTCGCAGCCAGCATGCCGCGGGAGATGGGCTTCGATTATCTCGGCATGAGCTTTCAGGAAAAGAAGGCCCTGGAGGGCGTGCCGGTGTCAGTCATCTTCGGGCTTTCGATGCTCTTCGTCTTCCTGATCCTGGCCGCCCAATACGAGAGCTGGTCGCTGCCCTTCAGCGTGCTCCTGGGCACGCCCATTGCGGTGCTCGGCGCCTTTGCCGGGATTTTCCTGCGCCACATGGAGTTCAACCTATACGCCCAGATCGGGCTGATCATGCTGATCGGCCTGGCGGCCAAGAACGCGATTCTGATCGTCGAGTTCGCCAAGGTGGAGTACGAAAAAGGCAAATCCATCGCGGACGCCGCCCTGGAGGGTGCCCGCCTGCGGCTGCGGCCGATTCTGATGACGAGCTTCGCCTTCATCCTGGGATGCGTGCCGCTCGCCATCGCCTCTGGTGCCGGGGCCGTCGCGCGCCAGGTGATGGGCACGGGGGTCATCGGCGGCATGCTGACGGCCAGCTTCATCGCCATATTCCTGATCCCGATGACCTTCTACGTCGTCGAGAAGCTCAGCCATCGGGGGGATTCGGCCCAGCACAAAACTGCGGCGGTGGATCCACATCGAGTGAGCGAGAAGGGAGGGGAGCATGCTTAAAGGGGTTCTAAGCTGCGGCGTCTTGCTCGTTTTGACCGGCTGCATGACGGTCGGCCCGGACTACAAACGTCCGGCCATCGAAACCCCCACCGCATGGCGGTTCGAGGAAAAAGTAGCACAGGATTTCGCCAACAAGGCCTGGTGGGAGCAGTTCAATGACCCGGTGCTGAACCGCCTGGTGGCCACAGCGCTTGAGGAGAACAAGGACCTGCTCATCGCGACGGCCCAGATCGAGGAGTTCTTCGGCCGGTATTTTTCCACCCGCGGAGACCAATTCCCGTCCGCAGGCGGCAATGCCGACGCATTCCGGCAGCGTTTGACTGAAAAAAACACCGTGCAGCCCATCGACGGTCGGAACAATCCTTTTAATTTTTACGAAGCCTTCCTCGGCGCCAGCTGGGAAATCGATTTCTGGGGCAAGTTCCGACGGGCGACCGAGGCGGCCCGGGCCGAGCTGCTCGGTACGGAGGAGGCCCGGCGCACGGTAGTCCTGACTCTGGTCAGCGCGGTGGCGGCGGCCTACGTGGACATCCGGGCGTTGGACAAGCAGCTGGAAATCATCCGCCGCACGGCGGACAGCCGCAAGGACACATTGGAATTGTTCCAGCTACGTTTCCAGAACGGGATCATTTCCGAGGTGGACCTGAGCCAGGCCGAATCCGAGTACGAGGATGCGCTCGCGCGCATCCCGGACATCGAGCGCGCCGTCGGGCAAACCGAAAACGCCTTGAGCGTTTTGCTCGGCCGCAATCCGGGGGCGATTCCCCGCGGCCTGACGATCGATGAACTGGCCCTGCCGGCCGTGCCGGCCGGTGTGCCCTCCGAGCTGCTGGAACGACGACCCGACCTTCGGCAAGCCGAGCAGCTGCTCATTGCCGCCAATGCGCGCATCGGAGTTGCCAAATCGCTTTATTTCCCGACCATCTCGCTCACAGGCGCCTTCGGCACGGCAAGCACCTCTCTGACGAATTTGTTTACGGCGGGGTCCCGGGCTTGGGATTTCGGGGTTCCGGTGAGCGTGCCGCTTTTCACCGCCGGCCGGATTGGAGGGGAGGTGAAGGCCGCTGAAGCCGCTCAACTGCAGGCACTCCACAGCTATCAGCAGGTGATCCAGAACGCTTTCCGCGAAGTGGAGGATGCGCTGATCGACCGCAGCAAATCCGGCCAACGGCTGGAAGCGCTGAACCGTCAGCTCAAGGCCCTGCGCAACTATGCGCGCCTGGCGCGGATGCGCTACGACGAAGGCTACACCAGCTTCCTCGAGGTGTTGGATGCCGACCGCAGCCTGTTCAATGTGGAGTTGGCTTATACCGGCGGCCAGAATACCCTGTTCCGTTCGCTGATCAATATTTATAAGACCATGGGCGGCGGCTGGGTGGATCAGTCCGAGCAGGGCATGCCCGCCCAACCGGTTATGGAGGCGGGCTTTATTCCTTGAATAAAATCAACCCTCTTGAGCTCGGTGGTGTATTCGTGCCCGGTGGCAAACTCCATAACTACCGGACGGTTGTCACTCAAAATGAAATATTGACATCTGATGCACAGAATATTATCATCAATACATCATGAGAACTACCGTAGATATCGACGCCCCCGTTCTGAAAGATCTGAAGAAGCTCCAAAAAAAGGAGGGCAAATCCCTTGGCCGACTGATTTCTGACCTGCTGGCCCAGGCGATCGGTGAACGCAAATCCGCCAAGGCTTCAAATAAGCCGCTCCAATGGATTTCAAAAGCCATGGGCGCCAGAATCGACCTGGCTGATCGCGAGGCGCTATACGCCGTCATGGAACAAGAACAGCAGTCAAAGATCGAAAGCAAATAGGGATGAGTTTCGCCCTTGACGTCAACATTCTGCTTTACGCCTCCGATACCAGCAGCCGCTACTTCGAGCGGGCCAGATTATTTGTCGAGTCCCGTATGGCTCAGAGTGAAGTTTTCTCCCTGAGCTGGTCTACGGTTATGGGTTATCTGCGCATTGCGACGCACCCGGCCGTGTTCGATCATCCTTTATCACCCGATGAGGCTATGGCCAAC
>CAZNAX010000184.1:0-6192 GCA_964570965.1 uncultured Desulfatibacillum sp. | reverse complement strand
TCGTGATCATGTCGAGCGCGTTGGGCAGCCCGATCAGCCGCGGCAGACGCTGGGTCCCGCCGGCACCGGGTATGAGTCCGATCTGGACTTCGGCCTGACCGAGGTCCACGCCCCGGACCGCTACACGGTAGTGGCAGGCCATGGCGAGCTCCAGGCCGCCGCCCAGGCAATTTCCGTTGATGGCGGCCACCACCGGTTTGGGACCGGTTTCAATGGAATTGAGGAAGCGGTTGTTGTCCTTGAGCAGCGCCAGGATCCGTTCGCGCGTCCGGATGTCCCTGATCTGGGTGATGTCGGCGCCGGCGACGAAATTCTTGCCGGTGCCGGTAAGCACGACCGCTTTCACCGCGCCGTCTTTGAAGGCTTCCGCAAATGCATCGGATAGTTCCCTAACGAAGTGCTCCGAGAGCTGGTTCACCGGAGGGTTGTCCATCCGAAAGACCGCGATCCCCTCTGCGAGCTCGACCTTGACCGTCTGGTAATCCATTTTCATGTTTCGGCATCCTCTCTGGTTGGAAGATGGTTGCAGGCCACGCCGCGGCGGCCATCGGGCCGGCGCCGCGGCGTTCAGGATGTTGGCCCGGCGCACGATCCAGCCCCCGGGCAGGCGCAGCAAAGAGTATAACGTGCTACACGTTATATGCTATATCATATCTATAATAATGCATAAATTTGTCAATACTTTTTTTGTTGACTTTTAGGGGTGGTCGCGAGTAACAGGGGACCCGCAGCCCCTTTTTTTCGCTCCGCGCAAAAGAAGGGCGGTAATCTGCCATCCCCACGAGCGTGCCCGGCACAGTGGAATTCAGCATGCGCATCGGCGAGCTTGTCAAACAAACCGGCGTCCCCAAGGAGACCATTCACTTCTACCTCCGAGAAGGCCTTATCCGAAAGCCGCGGCGATCAGGCACCCACACCGCCGACTACACCGCTGCGCATGTCGATCGCATTCTCCTGATCAAGGAGCTGCGGGACAGTTTCTTCCTGCCGATCCCCGAAATCAAGAAGATCCTCAAGCAGAACCGGAGACAATCGCCTTCGGAGCAAGCCGTTTCGGACCTTCACAACAAATATTTTCGTCCGCTCGACCGCCTGCTGGCCACCGAGGTGGTCGGCCGGGATGCCTTTCGGCAAGCCACCGGCATCGGCCGCAAATGGCTCGCCATCATGGAGGACTGGGGGATCATCACCGCCCACCCGAAAGACGGCGAACCGCTGTACTCGCGTGACGATCTTATCATCGGGCGCCTGATGGTCGATATGGACCGGCTTGGCTTCGGGCCCAAAGACGGCTATGATCCCGAGGAATTGAAGCGCATCGCCGATTTCATTCGCCGGTTCGTGCGCAGTTCGCACCGAGATTACTACCAGCGCAATCTGGAGCGGCTTTCTTCAACCGAGTTGGACGAAAAAGGCAGCAAATTTGCCGAAATCATGAGTTTGTTTTTTTACCATATGTACCGTAAGCTGGTGCGCGAAGAGTACCACAGCCTGCGCCGCCCAAAAGGCCGCAGGAAACCAGAACCCCCTTTGCGGAAAACCAAGAATCAGAAAGGAACTCCATGACGACGGATCGCTACCCTGCCGAATCATCCGATTGCGCCGGCTGCCCATTCAGGAATGCGGATCGGTTTTGCATGAACCGGGATGGGAAACATCCGGAGACCTGCCCGACCCGCAACCAGACAGACGTAGTCGCTAGAGCGAACCGGGAATATGAAAGGCCCGACATCCGTGCGTTTGCCTACGCCGCATCGGTCCAGGAAGGCGAGGGCTACGCCGGGCGCGAGCAGGGACACGCGCAGGTGAAGCCGCTCAAACCGCGCATCCTCGAGATAGCCGAATTCGCGCGCCGCATGAGCTACCGGCGCCTCGGCCTCGTCTTCTGCGCCGGCCTGGCCCGGGAGGCCAAACTCGTTGGGGACTTTTATCGCTCCAGAGACTTCGAAGTCGTATCAGCCGTCTGCAAGGTCGGCCAGATGCCGAAGGAGATCATCGGAATTGCCGACCACCAGAAAATCGCGATCGGCCGACACGAGACCATGTGCAACCCCATTTCGCAGGCCATGTTGATGAATGCGGCCAAGACCGAGTTCAACGTTCTGCTCGGGCTGTGCGTGGGGCATGACTCCCTGGTCTTCAAGTACAGCCAGGCGCCCTGCACCGTCCTGGCGGCCAAAGACCGGGTCTTCGGCCACAATCCGCTCGCCGCCGTCTATACCCTCGACAGCTATTACCGCTATCTGAAGACGCCGCTGGAATAGGTGGTCATAAGTCCGCGGAAGCGGTATCCCGGCCGCGCCGATGGCCGGCGTCCTTCCGCCCGGACCTTCTCCTGCAAAAAGCTCGTTTTAGGGTGCCTCGGCCATGCTGATTTTTCCAGCCGCCAGACACGAAGCCATTGTTTTTAATTGGCCAACTAAGGAAAATAATGTTAGAATGTTAACAGTTATTCAAACAAATACAGATAGTCAGGAGAACGGAGCGTGGTCACGAACAAAGTGGTGGTCAAATTCAAGGACAAAAATGTTCTCAAGGGCAAGACCAATAATTTTTTTCCGAATAAATCTAGTTTTCACCTGGAGCTAGTAAGTGGTGAGCGGATTGAAATTCACATTGAAGAGCTCAAGGCGCTGTTTTTCGTAAAAAGCTACGAGGGCGACAAACAACACGAGAAGAATTACGGCGACCAGGTGCCCGGTGGCGGCCGCAAGATCAAAGTGAAGTTTAGCGATGGCGAAACGATTGTGGGGTTCACCACCGGCTATTCTCCTGAGCGGGCCGGTTTTTATATGGTGCCCGCCGATCTAAAGGGTAACAACGAACGCATTTTTGTCGTTGCATCCGCCACTGAGGCCGTCGAAATGGGATAGGCAGGGAGGGCCCGGCAGCAATGATCATTGAATGTAGCGGCTGCTCGCGCAAATTCAGCCTGAACGAACACCTGTTGAGGTCGACCGGTTCCAAGGTGCGATGCACCAAGTGCGGCAACATATTCGTCGCCGTTCCGCCGCCTGTCGGCGGGTCCGGGCCGGAGTCTGAAAAAAGCGGCGGCATTTTAAACCGCGCGGCCCCCACCATCGGAGACCCGGAATCTCTGGAGGGGAAGAAAAAGCCCCATCGAATTACCCTGTCGGTGCCGGTATCCTGCATTGCCATCGACGGGGAGGGCCATCCCTTGAATTTCTACATCGGCCTGATCACCGAGGTCGGCCCGACGGACCTAACCATAGAGGTCTTTTGCAGCACCGTTCCGGCTTGCGTTTTGGTGTCCTTCATCAATCTGGACAACCGCGACGTCCAGATCAAGGCCGAGGTGCTTCGTTATGAAACGAGCCCTTCGCGGAAAACGAAATTGGAATTATCTCTATCAGGCACGCGCCAAGAGATCGCCGACTACATCGCGCAACTGGTCAAATCCTACCACTACTCAAACTGAGCGAAGCCTACCGATAAAGCCCCTCGAAGACCTCCCAAAAGGTCGGAAAAGACTTTTGCACGCAGGCTTCGTCCAGAATCTTTGTTCCCGCGGCCTTCAGGCCCGCTATCGCAAAGCTCATGGCAATGCGATGGTCGTTATGGCAATCAATGCCGGCACCCATGGGCCGTCCGCCCTGCACCCAGAGCGTATCCTCATCGTATCCGGATTCGATCCCCATTTTGCCCAGCTCAGCGCATACGGCTGCCAGCCGGTCGCTTTCCTTATTCTTCAAGTGCGCCACGTTGCGGATGATCGTCCGGCCGCGGGCAAATGCGGCCACTGCCGCCAGCGTGGGCACCACGTCCGGGAGGTCTCCCATCTCGACGTCGACGGCGGAAAGCTCTCCGCCCTTGACGGCGACGCCGCTCGTGCCTGCGATAACCGTGCATCCCATGCGCGCCAGGATCTCAACCAGCCGAATGTCGCCCTGCCGGGAGTCAAGCCGGGTTCCTTCGACTTCTACGATTGAGCCGGTAATGGCCGCGGCCGCCCAGAAATAACCGGCCTGTGAACCGTCGGGCTCTACCCGGTGCTGTCCGGATCGATAGCCTTGTGCCCCCGGGACCCTAAACCACTCATACGCCCGGCGATCGGCATGGACTCCGAACCGGGACATGGTCTCAAAAGTGATGTCGATATAGGGTCGCGATACCGGTCCCTGCTGCACCTGGATCTCGATGCCGTCGCGCGTGCAGGGCCCGATCAGCAGCAATGCCGACAGGAACTGGCTGCTAAGCGTGGAGTTCAATACAACCCTTCCCCCCTTCACGCCGCCCCCGTCGATTTCAACCGGCGGGCATCCGTTGCCGGGCAGCGACCGGGCGGTTACTCCCAGCTGGTTGAGCCCTTCCAGCAGATCCTGAATCGGACGGGCCTGGAGGCGTTCGGTTCCGGTCAGCACCGATCGGCCCTCGGCCAGCGCGGCCACGGCGGTCAGCAGGCGCATGGATGTTCCGGAGTTTCCTAAGAAAATCGGCCCGGAAGCGGCCGCGAACCTCCCCCCGCATCCATGCACCATCAGATCGTGTTCCGATGCTTCGACCCGAACCCCCCATTGTTTCAATGCCTGAAGCGTCAGGCGGGTGTCCTCGCTGTCGAGGGCATTTTGGATCACACAACGTCCGTTCGACAGGGCGGCGGCGATGAGCATACGATGCGTGTAGCTCTTGGAGCCCGGCACGGATACCTGCGCGTTAACGGGAGACGAAAGCGTTTTGATGGCGCGCATAGAGTCGCTCTTTCTCAAGCGGTTTCGTAAAAGCAGCTACGGTCGGGATGTCACCTCGGCTTCGACCGCAGTGCGCATGATGTCGACCGGCGCGGGCAGCCCGGTCCACAGCTCGAACTGTCGCGCCCCCTGGTAGACGAACATGGCAAGCCCGTCGATTGTCACGCACCCCGCTGCTTCGGCTTCGAGCAAAAGCCGGGTCTTCAGCGGAGTGTAGACGATGTCCATCACCACCATCCCCGGCCGCAGCTTTTCTAAGGGCACGGGACTCTGCTTCACCTGCGGCGTCATTCCGACCGGGCTGGTGTTGACGAGGATCTCGAAGCGCTCGGCCGCGAACTCCTCCAAGGGCTTAAACTCTGCGCCCAGCTCCGTTGCCAGCGCCTCGCCCTTTTCCCTGGAACGGTTGAAAACGCACACCGTCCCGCCGGCCGACAGAACGCCATAGGCCACCGCCCGAGCGGCCCCACCGGCACCGATCACGGCGACGTTTTGCCCGGAGACGGAAACCTTTTCCTCGAGCGCCTGCAGAGCGCCGGCACAGTCGGTGTTAAAGCCCTTCAGCTCGCCGTCCGCGTTGACGATCGTGTTCACGGCCTTGATGCGTCGGGCGGACGGGTCGATGGTGTCCAGGCAGGCCATGACCGTTTCCTTGTGGGGCAGCGTGACGCTGGCCCCGCGCAGTCCCAGCGAGCGCATGCCCGCGGCGGCCAGACGAATGTCCTTGACGCGGATGGCCGCGTAAACGCCGTTGAATCCGGTAGCGGCGAAGGCCGCGTTGTGCATCACCGGGCTGAGGCTGTGAACCACGGGGTTGCCGAAAACCGCAAACAGCGCCGGTGTTCCGAAGCCGTCGGCGGCATGCGCCGGTGATCCCTGGACGTCGCGGGCCGCCGCCATGAGGGCGGCGAACACCTTGACGACGTAACGGTTCGTCAGGAGGCCGCCCCGGTTGATGCCCATGAGCCGCCGGAACACTTCGGCTTCGCGGCGGGTGTCCCGGACAGGCAGCCCCAACCGTCGTTTCAATTCGCCGATCCGGCCGGCGGCCGCCAGCCGCTCGTTGAACAGCCGCAGCATCTCCTGGTCCAGGCGGTCGATGATCCCGCGCTGTTCCATGAGTTTTTTGTCCTCGTCGCCGGACGGGTTCGGCGCGCTCGGGTCCGATGACATCGTTTGTTTCATGGACGCAATTCCTGCCCTAAAATTTCGGGAAATTCAACCACTTGCCGTTCCAGCTCGCGTATTTCGATCTCTTTCACTGACGCCCGCCCGATATCATCCAGCAGCACGAAGCGGATCACGGCAGCCTCGCGCTTCTTGTCCCGGCGCAGGGCCTCCAACACCTGTTTGGGGTCGGCGGCGGCTGCAACCGGCAGCCTCAAGCGACGCAGCAATGCGGTCATCCGTCGATACGCCGCCGCAGATAGTCGCCCCATCTTAACCGACAAGCCGGCCGCAAGCACCATGCCGACGCTGACGG
>CAZNAX010000183.1:0-6202 GCA_964570965.1 uncultured Desulfatibacillum sp. | reverse complement strand
ACGTCGAGTTCTCGGCGGAGGACGGCTCGCGCAGCGACCGGGACTACCTGTGCCGTGTTTTTGAAGCCGCGATCGCGGCCGGCGCCACCACCGTCAACCTGCCGGACACGGTGGGCTATGCGGTCCCCGAGGAGTTCGCCGAACTGGTGCGCTACATCCGCCAGCACACCCCCAACATTCAAAAGGCGGTCCTGAGCGTTCACTGCCACAACGACCTCGGCCTGGCGACCTCCAACACGCTGGCCGCCATCCGCGCCGGGGCCCGCCAGGCCGAAGTGACCATCAACGGCATCGGGGAGCGGGCCGGCAACACCGCGCTCGAAGAGGTGGTCATGGCGCTGCACACCCGGGCCAACTTCCTGAAGGCCGGCACCGGCATCCACACCGAGTTCATCCATCCGACCAGCCGTCTGGTGAGCATGATCACGGGCATCCTGGTCCAGCCCAACAAGGCCGTGGTCGGCGCCAACGCCTTCGCGCACGAGGCCGGCATCCACCAGGACGGGGTGCTCAAGAACCCCATGACCTACGAGATCATGAAGCCGGAGACCATCGGGCTGAGCGCCAGCCGGCTGGTGCTGGGCAAGCATTCCGGCCGCCACGCCCTGCGCACCCAGCTCAAGGACCTGGGCTATGATCTCTCCGACGAGGAAGTGGAGCTGGTCTTCACCAAGTTCAAGGAACTGGCCGACAAGAAGAAGAACGTTCTGGACGAGGACCTGGAGGCCATCGTCACCGAGGGGATCCTGCGCACCGCCGACGTCTTCGTCCTGGACTACCTGCACGTCACGGCCGGGACCACGGTGCTGCCCATGGCGAGCGTGCGGCTGAAGATCAACGGCCGGCCCGTCCAGGACGCCGGCTACGGCAACGGGCCGATCGACGCCGCCTACCACACGATCGCCCGGCTGACGGGTACGGCCTCCGAGCTGCTGCGCTTTTCGATCAGCGCCCTGACCGGCGGCACGGACGCCATGGGCGAAGTCACCGTGCGCCTGCGCGAGAACGGGCTGCTCGCGTTGGGCAAGGGCGCCGATCCGGACATCATCACGGCCAGCGCCAAGGCCTACATCAACGGCTTGAACCGGCTGGAGTACCTCAAGACCCACCCCATGCAGGAGGAGGCGGGACTGTAACAGGCTGGAGAAAATACGAAATCCGAAGCACGAAACTCGAAACAAATTCGAATGTCCAAAAAGGACAATGACCGAAACTGGATGTGCTGCGGCTTGAGGTGACTTTGTCAGTGTTTTGGTCATTCGGTCATTCGGATTTGTTTCGGATTTCGGATTTCGTGCTTCGGATTTGCCACGCCACGTGTCGCTTGAAATCCAGTGGGTCGCCCGCTGCATCAAGTTCGGCTATAGACAGCCCCCCCCGTCTCCAGAGTTCCCACCAGCTGCGCGATGTCCGCGATGCCGTGGCGTTCGAGATAGCGCTCGATGCCGTCGATGATGTCCAGGGTCGACCGGGGATTGACGAAGTTGGCCGTTCCGACCTGGACGGCCCGGGCGCCGGCGATGAGAAATTCGATCGCATCTTCGGCCGTCATGATCCCGCCGATGCCGATCACCGGCAGCCGGGTCGCCCGCGCCACCTGCCACACCATGCGCAGCGCCACGGGCTTGATGGCCGGGCCGGACAAACCGCCCGTGATGTTGGCCAGCCGCGGCCGGCGGGTTTCGATGTCGATGGCCATACCGGTGAGGGTGTTGATCAACGAAAGGGCGTCGGCGCCGGCCGCCGCCGCGCTGCGGGCGATGGCGGTGACGTCGGTGACGTTGGGGGAGAGCTTGACGATCACCGGCTTGCGGGTGCTCTGGCGAACGGCCTTGACCACGCGGCCGGCCGCCGCCGGGTCCACGCCGAACACCACGCCGCCGGCCTTCACGTTGGGGCAGGAGATGTTCACTTCGACTCCCGCCACCCCGTCGACCGCATCGAGGCGGCCGGCCAGCTCGGCATATTCCTCGACGCTCGTTCCGTAAATGTTGGCGATGATGGGCGGCTTCAAGGTCCGCAGAAACGGCATCTTCTCGGCCACGAAGGCGTCGATGCCCACGTTCTCGAGGCCGATGGCGTTGAGCATGCCGCAGGCGGTTTCAACGATCCGCGGCGGCGGATTGCCCTTGACGGGCTTCAGCGCCAGGCCCTTGACGATGATCCCCCCCAGGCGGTTGAGATCGATGAGCGGCGCGAATTCCCGTGCGTAGCCGAAGGTTCCGGAAGCGGTCAGCACCGGGTTCTGCAGCGCGATTCCGCCGATGTTTACCGCCATTGCGGGTGGGGTGGGGCTCATGTCTTCCTTCCTCTCACTCCCTCAATCAATCCGTGCACCTTGCGCCGAGGCCAGGCGGAGGGGGTATTCGCCGCAGCGTGCCGCCGCCATACATTCAACGACCCAGCGTACGGCAGCAAGCCCGCTGCATACGGTTCCGGACAGCCCCGAGGACCCGTGTCCACGGAGCCGCCAACCGTCTCTGCCTGTCCGCGGTTCCTCTAGACGGCTTGGGGGCGTGGCAGGATCACCTGAAAAATTGGCGGCCGCGCGCTGCGGCGAATACCCCCTCCGCCTGATCGCGAGATAGCCCGAATTAGGCCGATTCAATTTCCGGAGTCATAGCACAGCCTGCCACCAAGTCAAACCGGCCGCCGGTCAGCCGCCGCTTGCGAAGTCGGCACCGTGGTGTTATCGTTCAAAAAAACGCCCATCGGAACGGTGCAGCGACTATGGATCTCTCGCCCTACTGGAAAACCATCGTGGACACCTTGAAAGAGGGGCTGGTCGTGGTGAACCCGGAAGGCACCATCGTCGCCGTCAATCCCGCCGCCGAGGCCCTGACCGGCTATTCCGCGGCCGAATTGATCGGGCAATCGTGCCGCATCCTGGACTGCACCGGCTGCGACATCTACGGCCTGGGTTCGGGCGAGAAGTGGTGCCGGCTTTTCCAGGAGGGGCTGGTCAAGGCCAAGCCGTGCCGGATCACCAACAAGGCGCACCATTCCGTCAGCGTCGTCAAAAACGCCACGGTCCTGCGCGATGCCCAGGGAGGGGTCATCGGCGCGGTGGAGACCCTGACCGACATCTCCGATTTGGTGCGGCAGCGGGAAGAAATCCTGGCGCTGCGCAAGACCCTCGATTTGAACGACCACTATTTCGGCATCCTCGGCAAATCGCCCCCCATGCAGCAGCTGTTCGAAATGATCGAGAGCGTCTCCAAGTCCGATGCGCCCGTCATCATTCACGGGCAAAGCGGCACCGGCAAGGAGATGGTTGCGCGGGCCATCCACTGGGCAGGCCCGCGGGAGAGCCGGCCGTTCATCAAGGTCAATTGCGCGGCGCTGAACGAGAACCTGCTCGAAAGCGAGCTGTTCGGCCACGTCAAGGGGGCTTACACCGGTGCCGACCGCAGCCGCGCCGGGCGGTTCGAGGCCGCGCACGGCGGTAGCATCTTCCTGGATGAAATCGGCGATATCCCGCCCTCCACCCAGGTCAAGCTGCTGCGGGTCCTGGAAGAAAAGGAAATCGAGCGGGTCGGAGACCAGACGCCCATTCCGGTGGATGTGCGGGTCATCACCGCCACGAACAAGAACCTGGAGGAGCTGATTGCCGCCGGACGCTTCCGCGAAGATCTCTTCTTCCGGATCAGCGTCTTTCCGCTCACGATTCCTCCGTTGAAGGACCGCCCGGAAGACATCCCCCTCATCATCCAGCACTTCATCGCCCAGCATCGCCAGAAGAGCGGCAGAACCATCACGGGCATCAGCCCCGACGCGGTGGCCCGGCTGTCGGTCTACGCCTGGCCCGGCAATGTGCGCGAACTGCGCAACGCCATCGAATACGCCCTGGTGCTCTGCCCGGACGGAGAGATCGGCGTTCAGCACCTGCCCCCCAAGATCGTGTCCGAGAACATCTGCCCGCCTTCGCCGGAGCCGGCGGGGGCCTATGAACGCGAGCAGCTCGTCCGGGCCTTGCGGCAGGCCGGCGGCAATCAATCGGCCGCCGCGCGTCTGCTGGGCGTCAGCCGCGTCACGGTCTGGAAGCGGATGAAGAAACACCGCGTCGACCTCACCCGTGACGTCACCGGATGAAGGCCCGCGTGCAGCCTTCCGAGCCGCCCCGCACGCCGATCGCCCTGCTGTCGCCGCCCTGGCCCCTTTACACGCGCCCTTCGATTCAGCTGGGCGCGCTCAAGGCCATTATCCGCTCGCGCTTTCCCGAGGTCGGGGTCGCGGCCCATCACGCGTATCTGAACATCGCCGCATCCATCGGCTATCCCCTCTACCACGGAATCTCCGAACGCACCTGGATCGCCGAGACCGTTTACGGCGCCCTGCTCTACCCCGAGCGGCGCCCCGCCATGGCGCAGCTGTTCCGCAGCGAGGCCGCGGGCAACCGCCGCCTTCGCCAAACCGATTTCGTGCAGCTGGTCTCGCAGGTTCAGGCGGCCACCGACCAGTGGTTGTCCGCCGTCGACTGGCGGCCGTTCCGGCTGGCGGGCGTCAGCAGCGTGCTGTGCCAGCTCACAGCGGGCCTGTATTTCATCCGCCGCCTGCGGGAGCTGCGGCCCGATCTCACCCTCGTGGCCGGCGGAGCCGCCTTCAATCACCGCTCCGCAGCCGCCGCGCTCGCGTTTTTTCCGGAGATCGACGCCGTGGTCTGCGGCGAGGGCGAGCTGCCCCTCTGCCACCTGGTGCAGCATCACGTGCTGGAGGGGCTGCCCCTCGCCGAGATTCCGCCGGCCAGCGGCATCGTGCGGCGCGGCGTCCCCGCCGAAGGCGAGAAGGCCCGGAGCTTCTATCAGCTGGAGAACCTGGACCACCTGCCGGTGCCGGACTTCGACGACTACTTCAAGACCCTCTCCGGACTCGACCCCGCCCAGCGCTTCTTCCCCACCCTGCCCGTCGAAGCGTCCCGAGGCTGCTGGTGGCAGCGCGAAAGCACGGCCGGAGAGGGCGGCGGCTGCGAGTTCTGCAACCTCAACCTGCAGTGGAAGGGCTACCGTTCCAAATCCGCCGGACGCGTGGTTTCCGAAATCGACCGGCTCACGCGGCACCACCGGCTGCTCGGGCTGGCGGTCATGGACAACGTCCTGCCCAGGGAGTCCACCGCCGAGCTCCTGCGCGGACTGGCCGCCTTGAACCGCGATCTGTCCATCTTCGCGGAGATCCGGGCGACGACCCCTCTCTCCGAACTCCGGCTGATGCGCGCGGCGGGGATGCGCCGCGTCCAGGTCGGCATCGAGGCCCTCAGCACGCGCCTGCTGCGCAAGCTGCACAAAGGCACCACCGCCATCCAGAATCTCGAAATCATGAAGCACTGCGAGGCGCTCGGCATCGCCAACCTGTCCAACCTCATCCTCCATTTCCCGGGCAGCGACGAGGACGATGTCACCGAGACTCTGCGTGCCATGGAATTCGCCGGGGCCTTCCGCCCGCCCAAGCCCGTAAACTTCTGGCTCGGCCTCGGAAGCCCCGCCTGGCATCATGCCGAGGCCCACGGGCTGCACAAGATCGGCAACCATCCCCACTGGGCGCGCATTTTCCCGCAGCGGATCTTCCGCCGGCTGCCGTTCATGATCCAGGCCTACCAGGGCGGCGCCGCCCGCCAGCGCCGCCTGTGGCAGCCGGTCCGCGACCGGCTGCGGACGTGGGCCCGGTCCTACGAGGGCCTGCACCGCGGGACGCCCGACGAGCCCATCCTCGCCTATCGCGACGGCGGCGATTTCATGATCATCCGCGAGCGCCGCCCGGGAGGGGACACCGGCACGCACCGCCTGGAAGGGACCTCGCGCCGGATCTATCTCTTCTGCAACCAACATCGCTCGCGCCGGCGCATCCTCGCCACCTTCAGCGACCCGCCGGCGGACCGCATCACCGCCTTCCTGGCGATGATGACGGCCCAGAAGCTCATGTTCTCCGAAGACGACCGCTTCCTGAGCCTGGCGGTACCGGTTAGAGGAACGGACTAGGGAATGATACGAACAGAATGGCAGGACATTCACAGAATCAGCTATCGGGGGGAATGGACCGTTATAAATCCGAAACACGAAATCCGAAATCCGAAACAAATCCGAATGACCGAATTACCAAAACACTGACAAAGTCACCTCAAACCGCAGCTCATCCAGTTTCGGTCATTGTCTATTTTGGACATTCGAATTTGTTTCGAGTTTCGTGCTTCGGATTTCGAATTTTCACT
>CAZNAX010000182.1:0-6243 GCA_964570965.1 uncultured Desulfatibacillum sp. | reverse complement strand
GTTCTCGCCCGAGGCGCCGCTGGTCTGGGCGGTGACGTTCATATCCTTGATCTTGGACCAGATCTTGGCCATGGCGCCGCCGAAGGGGTAGTACGTCCCGGCGGTGCCGCCGGTGGCGAGCACCAGGTTGTCGGCCGCCTGTACCGAGACGACCGCGCCGATCACAAACAGGACCGCCATGCACGCACTGAACAGTTTTTTCATGGAACACCTCCTTGGTTTTGTTTGTTTTTGTTGACTTATATAGCTTCGGTTGCGCCTGTCGCAAAGCCGGTTCAGCCAAGGGTCAGCATTCTATGATAGCGCTCGTGCAGTGTCAAGGAAAAGACCGGGCCGCTGGGAGCGGCATCTTGCCACGATTCGAACCTCGTGCGCCGTCTCTCGGGTTGCGGATTCATGTTGACATCCGCAGCCTCGGTCTTAGAATGATCTGCAATCGATTTAGCAGGTTAGAGGGGCGACGTGGGTTTCATTTTGCTCGAAGGCGGCAACGAATTCCAGGCGGGCATGCAGCCTGCCGATGAGCGCGCCTTGGCCCTTGCGGGCGGAGGCGATGCACCGATCCGCATCATCCCGGCCGCGGCCGCGCCGGACCGCAACGATCTGCGCGCCGGGGCGAATGGCGTCGCCTGGTTTAAACGCCTGGGAGCCGAAAACGTGCGGCCCGTCCCCGTCATCGATCGCGCTTCCGCTGACCAGCCGGAGCTGGCAAGGGAACTGGAAGCCGCCCGATTCGTATTTCTCCTGGGGGGCTTCACCCGCTACCTCGCCGAGACCCTGGTGGGAAGCCGCGCCTGGGATGCGATGCGGGCCGCCTACCGCGCCGGCGCCCTCATTGGCGGAAGCAGTGCAGGGGCCATGGTGCTGTGCGAGCACTATTTCGACCAGAGATCCGGGCAGGCACTGCCCGGCCTGAACCTTCTGCCTGGCTGTTGCGTGCTGCCGCACCACAACACGTTCGGGATAACTTGGGCGCCCCGGCTCGGCCGGCTGCTGCCGGGAGCGTGCTTGATAGGAATCGACGAGGAAACCGGCCTGTTGAACGACGGCCCGGCCGGCGAATGGACCGTTTGCGGCCAGGGAGCCGTAACCGTCTATGAACCTCATGGCCAGCGTACATATCACCACGGACAACAGCTGGAGCTTTCGATTGAGGTCGAAGATATTCGTCCAGGGAAGTCGGTTTCAAAATCCCCCTGACCCCCTTTGCCAAAGGGGGGAAAAGAATGGAATGGAGCCGATCGATTCCCTCTGGGAGAGGATCGGTGGGCCTTAAACCAAACTTTAAACCTTAAACCCTAACCCATTTCACTGTAACGAAGGGTGTTCACTCAGGATGTCCGCCAAGGGAACCATCGTGCTCATGGGGTCGGGCGAATTGACCGCCACCATGGTTGAGGTCCACAAAGAAATGCTGGGCCGCCTGGGGCCAAGCGCCCGGGCCGTGTTTCTTGATACTCCGGCCGGCTTTCAGCTCAATGCCGACCAGATTTCCGCAAAGGCCGTCGAGTATTTCCACGATAAAGTCGGCCATTCCTTGGCGGTGGCCTCATTCAGATCAAAAGACGATCTCAGCGCGCTTGATTCGGAAAAAGCCTTTCTCACCCTGAGGCAGGCCGATTTCGTTCTGGTCGGACCCGGCAGCCCGACTTACGCCGTACGCCAGTGGGAGGGCACCCCGATTCCCGAAATTCTCGGCCGCCGGATCGAAGAGGGCGCCTGCCTGGTGGCCGCCAGCGCCGCCGCCCTGACCGTCGGCCCCCGTACCCTTCCGGTCTATGAAATCTACAAGGTGGGAGAGGAACTGCGCTGGGTTCAAGGACTTAACCTGCTGGGGCGTTTCGGATTGAACCTCGTCGTGATGCCGCATTGGAACAACGCCGAGGGCGGCACGCACGACACCCGCTTCTGCTTCATGGGAGAGCCCCGCTTCCGATCCCTTGAAACTCTTCTGCCGGATGACGTCTATGTTCTCGGAATGGACGAACACACGGCTTGCATTATCGATCTGTCCCGAAATGAAGCCCGCATCCGCGGCCTTGGCAGCGCAACCCTGCGCCGCGGCGGATCCGAGCGGGTCTTTCCCAAGAACGCCGTCGTCTCGCTGGATGTTTTCAGAGGCCGCGGGCAGGCTTCATTGCCGCTGCCGGTCTCTGCCCCCCCGGCCAGACCCGCTGCGGCGCCGGCGGAAGACCAACCGGACGCGTTTTGGGAAAACATCCACGAGCTCGAATCGCGCTTTCAAGCTGCGCAGGAAGCCCGCCACGCCGAAGGGATGTCGGCCGCCATCCTGGAGCTCGACCGCATCATCTGGGCCTCGGCCTGCAATCTGGAAAGCGAGGTGTTCATCTCCCAGGCCCGCGAGATCTTACGCGAATGGGTGGTCATGCTGGGATCGTCGGTGGCGGCCGGGCCGGCCGCCACCGACGAATACCTCGGTCCGCTCGTTGAAGAGCTGTTAAGGCTGCGCGACGAGCTGCGCCGCAGGAAACGCTGGGAGGAGGCGGATGCGCTGCGCGACTGTCTGCAGCGCGCCCGTGTCCTGATCGAGGACACCAACGAGGGCGCCCGCTGGCGGCTCGCTTAGGGGATGGAGGGCATGGACGCTATGCATTCCGCGGGGGCCGCCCGCGGCGATGGCTTCGCGGCGGATACCTTCGAAAGCATGACCGCCTGCCTGCAAGCGGCCGGACCCGCGCTGAAGCCTGCAGCGCCTTTTGTACTGCCGGGATGGATGCGCGCCTGGCAGGAGGTTTTCGCGCCGCAAGCGTCGCTCTGGATCCGCTCGTTTCGGGTGGACAGCAGGCTGACCGGCATCGCGCCGTTACGCGTGGAAGGCCGTACAGCCCGGTTTATCGGCGAATCCGACGTCTGCGACCATCTTGATCTGGTGTGCGCGACCGGACGAGAGGAGGACTTCTGCGGGGCCCTCTTGGATGACCTGAAGACCGAAGGAATCAGCCGCCTGGATTTGAACCCCTTGAGGCCCGATTCAACTGTCATGAAAGCGTTGGTTCCGGCCGCCCGCGCAAAGGGATACCCGGTTTCCATCGCCGAAGAAGACGTTCTTTTCGAGATGCAGTTGCCTGGCGCCTGGGAGGATTACCTCCGGATTCTATCCGGCAAGCAGCGCCACGAGGTGCGACGCAAGCTGAGGCGGCTGGAAACCCATGCCGCAGCCGAATTCCGCTGGGTGCAGGAGCCACCCGCGATCCGCGCGGCGCTGAATGATTTTCTCGGCCTCTTCCGGCAGAACCGCCGCGACAAGGCAGCGTTCATGGATGACCGGATGGAAGCCTATTTTCGATTGCTGGCGGAGTATGTTTCGGAAACCCGGATCGGATTTCTGGCCGTTGACGGAAGTCCGGCTGCCGCGGTATGGTGCTGCGATTTCAGCGGCACCCGCTATCTCTACAACAGCGCCTACGATGCGGAGCGGAGTCACTTGAGTGTGGGCATTCTCTGCAAGATCCTAAGCATCCGCGACGGCATTGCACGCGGACTCGGTAAATACGATTTCCTCAAGGGCCAGGAAGCCTATAAGCATCAGCTGGGAGGCAAGCCGGTGCCGATCTATCGATGCCGGATCGAACTGACCTGAAAGAGATGATTGCCGTGCGTTCATCCTCGTATTCCATCGCCATGCTCAGCGTGCACTCCAGCCCGCTGGGCCGGCTCGGCACCCAGGACACGGGCGGAATGAGCGTCTACATTCGCGAGCTGTCGCGGCAGATGGGCCTGCGCGGGCATCGCGTGGACATCTATACCCGTGCCGGCGACGGCCTCGCGTCCGGCGAGGTGGTTTGGATTTCTGAAAACGTGCGGCTGATCCCTTTGAGGATGGGACCGGAGGCGGATGCCCCGAAGGCCGCGCTCTACCCTCACTTGATAGGCTTTTTCCGCGGGATGGACCGCTTCAGGCGGCGGGAAGCCTTATCCTACGACCTGATCCACAGCCACTACTGGCTCTCGGGCCAAGTCGGCCGGATGGCCCGCCGAGCGTGGGGAACCCCCCACATCACAACCTTTCACACCTTGGCAGCGGTGAAACACCACGTATGCGGCCCGGGGTCCGATCCGGAGGTCAGGATGGCCGTTGAACGCGACCTGGTGGCCTCCGGCGAACGAGTCCTGGTCAGTTCCGAACAGGAGAAAGAAAACCTTATACGCCTCTATGCCGCTGAACCGGACCGCGTTGCGACGGTTCCCTGCGGGGTCGACCTCGGGGTGTTCCGGCCCATGGACAGAAGCGCCGCCAGGCACCGGATCGGAGCGGGCGCGGACGACTCGCTGATCCTGTTCGTCGGTCGGTTCGCTCCCGAAAAAGGGCTGGATCGGCTGCTCCACGCCGTCGCCCGATTGAAGCACATTCCCCGACTGCGGCTGATGGTCGTGGGCGGGGACGGCGAGCGGAACCCCGCTCACCGGCGGATGGCCGATCTAGCCCTCGCCTGCGGCATTACGGATCGCGTGGCGTTCATCGGCCGGGTCGAACAGGGAGAACTCCCCTGGTATTACAGTGCTGCCGATCTTCTGGCGCTGCCGTCGTCTTACGAGAGTTTCGGCATGGTAGCTCTGGAGGCGTTAGCCTGCGGCACGCCGGTGGCGGCAACCCGCGTGGGGGCGATGGAGCGCCTGCTGCGGGACGCCCGCAACGGACGTCTCGCGCCGGACTTCAACCCTGTCTCCCTGGCCGATGCCATCGAGAATTTGCTCGAAAACCGGACGGCCGCGCCGCGGATGGCTGCAGCGGTGCGGCGCTCGGTGGTTCGTTACGATTGGTCCCGCGTGTCGGCTGAAGTGCTGGCCATCTACCAGGACAGTCTATCGGAGGCCGGAATCGCGAATCCGGATGCACCCGTCAGGCTTCACCCTGAAATCGGCAGGGCAGCCTGCTGCGGCTGCGGTGCGCTCACCCCGGCCTGAGCGGAGACTAACGGTGACGACTCAAGCAGATGTAATGGTAATCGCCGCCCACCCGGACGACGCTGAATTCGGCGCGGCCGGAACCGTGGCCAAATGGATCCAGGAAGGCAAGCGCGCGGCCTATCTGATCTGCACCAGCGGTGAAAAGGGCACCACCGATCCCGCCCTGACCCCCGAGCGGCTCATCGAAATCCGCGAGGCGGAGCAGCGCGCCGCAGCCCGAGTGCTTGGGATCCAGGAGGTGGTGTTCCTGCGGCAGCCCGACCAGGGCCTGGAGGACACCGCCGAGTTCCGCAAGCTCATCGTGCGCGTGATCCGTACGTTCCGGCCGGACATCGTTATGAGTTCGGATCCCTACCGCCGCTATATCTGGCACCGCGATCACCGCATCATCGGCCAGGTGGTGCTGGATGCCGTCTTTCCTTATGCCCGCGATCGACTGGCCTACCCGGATCTTCTGGCGGAAGGGCTCATGCCCCACAAAGTGCAGGAGCTTTACTTCTGGGGGACCGAAGACATCAATTTCCGCTCCGATATCACACCAACCTTCGATCTTAAGATCGACGCCCTGCGCTGCCATGTGAGCCAGGTCCGCGAATTCAACCGCGGCGATCCAGCCGAGTGGCTGCGCCAGCGCTGCCGGGAGATGGCGGCCGGAGAGTCCTTCAGCCTGGCGGAGGGATTCCATCGCGTCGAAGCCCCACCTTAGTTCGACATGTCGCTCGGTAGGTTTTTGATGCGTTGATGTCAAGTGCATCAGGGTCTGAAGTAATGCACCTCCGGCAGCTCCCGGGGAGAGTCCGTCCGAAAGGTGAACGCGGTGAGGGAGCCGGTGGCGGGATACCCGCCGGTGAACCCGAGCGCATGCAGGTTGGCTTTATTCCGGGGTGTGAGCGCCAGGCCGCGCGCCCAGAGCATGGCAAAGACGATCACGTCGCCGTGGGTGACCGCCACCACATTTTCACCGCCGTGGCGCTCGCGGGCCTTCTGGAAAAATCTCAGCGCCCGCGCGAGGACATCCGGCGGCTGCTCGTACGGCGGGCCGACGCCGCTGTAAACGTCCCCGTGCCGGGCATCGACCTCGGCACTGGGCCGGCCTTCGAAGGCATTGAGGACCTCCAGCAGGTGCGGCGACTGCCGCAGGGGGAGATGCGAGTGAAAGGCCCGTATCTCCTTAGCGGTCTGCCGGGTCCGCAGCAGCGGGCTGCAATACAAGGCGACGACGGGGGCGCCGTTCAGGAACCGGCCGGCCGAGCGGGCCTCTTCCAGGCCGCGCGGGCTCAGCCGGAAGCGCGGCAGGCGGCCGTAAAGGATCCG
>CAZNAX010000181.1:0-6289 GCA_964570965.1 uncultured Desulfatibacillum sp. | reverse complement strand
CAGATTTTAACTCCTTGTGCAACGGATATCCTTGTTGACTTTAGTTATTTTAAAATCCGTTTATCAAACGGAAATGCTGTTACATCCCATATATTAATTTTTTTAAAATCTGAATGGTATGGATTTATCAGAAAATTAAAATCTCCCTTAACCACAGCGGAAGGTACTTTTAAGACACAAGCTTCCCGAGAATCAATAAAATCATCTCCAATTTTTTGCGTATGATTACCAGGGGGATGATTATTCCAATTGTCCGGAAGATCTTTTGATGCTATTTCTTTGATTTTTATATTGTCCGGAATTTCTATTTCAATCATAACATAGTCACTTGGCATGGTTGCTAATGTCAGGTGAACCGCCACTTCAGCCATTGCTAAAGCTCTGCTTTCAGCAGTATAGATGATCTCTGTTCCTTTCGAATTCCATCTGTTACCCGATTTTGAAGCTCCTTTACCGTTGAATTCGTGAGCATATTTCTTTTTTGATAACCGAAAAACTTTCATCAGGCAAAAATTCCCTGGTCAATTCGGTTCAACTCACCCATTACCATTTCTTTTCCGTAAGAGTCTTTTAAAAGTTCAGCAGGTTTTAAGCCGCCTAAAGCATAAGAAGGTGTGTTAATCCACAGATAAAACTGTTCTGTAGTATCAAATACCTCCCTGCCGAAATTTGTAACTTCTGCTAATTCAATTATTTTTTCCGTATGGATGGGTTTGAAGAAGAAATTTGCCTCATTTCGGTGTCTGAGCAAAGTTTTTTTAGATAAATTCAAATATGCAGCCCAATCATCTTCTGTAAAAGGCGTAACACTTTTAATTTTGCTAAATATCTTGTAAGGTAAACCTTCCCTGATTGTTCTGATTATCAACATTTTATTTTCAAAAAAATCTGAAAAAGTCAACTCTTCTGTTTTGATTTTGACGGGAGAAGTTTTATTGATTTTTTGAAAATAAACCCTAAATGCTTTATCAAGGGCTGTTAAATCGGCTGTATGTTTTTTTTGTTCCTCAGCAATCATAATTAAGACATTTGTTCTCAAATATAAGACATTTGTCCAAACTATAAAAAATATACAGGTATTATTTTAATTTTGACTAAGGGCCAATTTCAGTTTTGTAAAAAATACCTGATTTATCATTTTCATTCCAAAATGAACTTTATGATCCCCATTAGCTTAAGGAATTAATCGGCATCTCTCATAAGTGGAATTATCGCTAATTTATTATACTATCTCTAAATTAGTTATTGATATGTTCAAATACCGCATATCGCTTGTCCTTTTATAAAACTATCGCGCGAAGCTAAATCACAAGTTTGGTGTTTAACAAATCCGTATTGCGTCTTTAAAATCAAATTACAAGACCAGAAAACTACTTTCTCTCAATAATCCCAGATTTTAACCCTTGTGCTGTGGCTGCCGGTGTTAGGCATTGTTGCAAAATAGCCCTCATATATTCATAATTATTTTTTTAAAATACGAATTGATATTTTAGAAGGTCGTTTTACATCATGATAAATACGATGTGTAGCTTTGATAAAATCTTTCTCATCGGCTTCATAAATATTCACAAACGATTGTGGATTTATATCAACTAAAGGAAACCAGGAATTTTGAACCTGAATCATAATTCTGTGCCCTTTTTTGAATTTATGCGCGGTATCGGGAATTTCAAATGAAACTTGGGTTACTTGATTTGATTTAAATGGCTCAGGTTTTTCAAAACTATTTCTAAATTTCCCTCTCATTACCTCTCCTCTAACCAACATTTGATAACCTCCCATTGGAACATTCATATCATTCTTCGGATAATCATTTAATTCGTCAGGGAAAACGTCGATCAACTTGACAACATAATCAGCATCCGTACCCGTTGTACTAACATAAAAATTTACTTTTAAAGGTCCGACTATTGTAATGTCTTCTTCTAAAATGTCCGTTTGGAATACCATAACGTCTGGTCTGCGACCAGCAAAACGCTGGTCATCAGTTAAGTATTCTCTTGTTCTATCGAGATGAACATCTTCAGTATAAGGTACCGGCTTATTTGGGTCAACAACATACTCATCAAAGCACTCTTCAACCACTGGTTTATTAAAAGAAAGTTTTTCATCACACTGTAAGTACAAATCCTTGTTTTCAACGTTATCAGGAGGCCAATTCTCAAATCCCCTCCATTCATTGGATCCGGTAATAAATATGGAAGCTTCCGGAAGTTTCATCTCTCCTTTGTTTTTTAAATAATAATTGAAAAACTGCAACTCCAGATCTTTAAAATAGGTTGATGTATTGCTATTGAAGTGAATATTTCCTAGTTTTTCACCATTCCCACCTGCCCATTGCCCATGAGACCAGGGCCCCATGACCAAACGATTTTGAACAGTTTCATCATTTTGTGTTTCAATAGCCTCATATGTTTTTAAAGGTCCATAAAGATCTTCGGCGTCAAACCAGCCTCCAACAACCAGAACAGCAGGTTTAACTTTTTTAAGATGTGGGAGTACATTTCGTTGTTTCCAGAATTCATCATAATTAGGATGATTCATAAGATCGGACCAAAATTGGATACTATCTCCAAAAAATTTTCTTTGGACATTCTTGAGAGGTCCTATATCTTTATAAAAATCGTAGTTGTCATTATTTTTGAATTCAAATGAAGGAGGACTATTTCGGGTTGGCTTCGGTCTTGGACGTCCAAATGATGAATAAAATGAAAATGCATCCATTAGAAAAAAGGCTCCATTATGATGAAAATCATCTCCCAAAAACCAGTTAGTCACAGGGGCTTGAGGTGAGACAGCTTTAAGTGCCGGATGGGCATTTGGTAAAGCCATCGTTGAATAAAACCCCGGATAAGAAATGCCAAAAATACCTGCAGATCCATTGTTGTTATCAATGTTTTTAACGAGCCAGTCAATGGTGTCGTATGTATCGCTGTTTTCATCAATTTCATTATTCTTTTTATTTGGATTAAACGGACGCACATCTTCGAATTTACCTTCGCTCATGTATTTTCCCCGGACATCCTGAAAAACGATAATATATTTTTCCTTCAACAAGTGAGTCAGATTACCTAATCTGTATGAATAATTCTTCTCATTGGGCTCGCTATTATAAGGGGTTCTTATGATTAATATTGGATGGGGTTCAGTCTTATCCCTGGGCGTGTAAATGGAGGTAAATAACCGAATACCATCTCTCATTGTGACTTGTGTTTCGGCTTTATCGTATTGTTCTTTTATAAGGACGATACTTCCTTCTGGCGGGGAGATGGATTCCCTGCCCAAATTCAAGACAGTTGTCCCTCCGGGATATTTCCAGGTACCATATATCTTTTGCAATTCCCTTGAAAGTAATCCTTCGTAATTTTGCGAACCAAATTTAAGATTGAATGAGTTACCCAAGACAATCAGTGTATCTGCCGGAAGTTTATAAGCTTCTTGCTCCGGGCTATTTAAAATGGCTGAATAGCCAGAATCATTTCCTGTAACATGGAGGTTTATGCGTAGCTTCGTGCCTTGAAAGTCAGCAATTCCATACCAATCTCCGGTTATTTCCTGAGAATACCCAAAACTTAAAATAAATTGGAATAGAATAAAAGTAATGGAAAGCTTTTTCATATTTCATGTTTTAATTGGTTGTTTGTAACGAGTTTTTATAAGATTTGTGCGACTGAGAAATCGGAGATTTTTCGGACGTAGCAAATCCTTAGTTGAATGTTTGTCGGTTCGTTAATTAGTTTAAATGTGAGCATAAATTTTATAAGGTGTTGGCAATAGTTTTATTTTCTAGCAGCTTTAAATTCACTTCCATTGTACCATTTTGGGAAATATTCTTCATTAGATAATTTAAAACCTACATTAAAAAATAGTTGTAAATCTAATTGAACACCACTTAATTCTGTTGTTTCAGGATTGTATTCGTCTGAAGGTTGATGATATTTATTAATACGATAATAATCATTATACTTTTTTATTTCTTCAATACTAATATCAAATCCTTCATAAGAACCACTTGCGTACAAAGCAGGGATTCCTATTTTGGCAAAATTAAAATGATCTGATCTAAAGAAATATCCTTTTTCAGATTCCGGATCCGGAATAATGTATCTATTTTGTTTAAGAGCTGCTTCTTTGGCATATTCATCCATTTCAGATTGACCATAACCGGTAATAGTCAAATCTTTCATTTCCCCAGGACTATCTAGTGCATCAATATTAATATTTGCTACTGTTTTTTTAGGATTGAAAATTGGAAATTCTGCATAATAAGCAGAACCTAGTAAACCTTGTTCTTCTCCAGTTACTGCTAAAAATACGATAGAACGTTTTGTGTTATTACTTTTCTTGAACGCTTCTGCTATGGCTAAAAGCCCTGCAGTTCCAGATGCGTTATCTACAGCTCCATTGTAGATCGAATCACCATTAATAGCTTTACCAACTCCAAAATGATCCCAATGGGCAGAGTAAATAATATATTCATCTTTTCTGTCTGTTCCTGGTATAAGTGCCACTACATTTTTAGAAACGTCTCTTTTAATTTTATTTTTAATTTCTACTGAAACATTTAATTCTAATGGAATTGGTTTAAAGCTTTTATTTCTAGAAAGAGTTTTATAATCTTGACCTTTCATGGCTGAAGCATCAAATATTTTTTTAGCACTTTCACCACTTATCCAAGATTCGACATTTAAAAGTGGTAAATCACTTTCAATAATTAGTCGAGCACCACTATAACCAGATTCAATTACATTCCAACCATAAGAGGCTGGCTCAGTATCATGAATAATAATAAGTCCGTCAGCACCTTGCCTAGCTGCTTCTTCATATTTGTATGTCCAACGACCATAATAGGTCATTTCATTTCCTTTAAATAAGGTTGAATCGCCAGATTTAAAACCTGGATCATTAATTAATACTACCGCTGTTTTTCCTTTCCAGTCAACACCTTCATAATCATTCCATTCATATTCTGGAGCAACAATTCCATAACCTGCAAAAACAAGCTCAGAGTTTTCAAGGCTAACATCAGTTACAGCTTTGTTTGTTGTGGCTACAAAATCTTTTAAGAGTTCTAAATTAAAGCTTCCATTTTTTCCAGAAATAACCATGTTTTCAGAAGGAGTTCCTGTAATTTCTACCATTGGAACATCTTGAAAATAGCTATCACCATTTCCTGGTAAAAGCCCCAACTTCTCAAACTCATCTTTTAGATAGTTTACAGTTTTTACTTCACCTTCAGTAAATGGCTTTCTTCCTAGAAACTCGTTAGACGCTAGACGTTCAATATGCTTGCCAATAGTTGTTTGGTCAACTTCCATTAAACTTGTGGTGTCTTTTTTGTTGTTTTCACAACTAATAAAAAGTACTATGACTAAAAATTTTAAGTATTTCTTCATAAATGATTATTTTAAGTAAATTATTGCCAACTTGTTACATCCAAACAAATATATCTATTTATACATCATTGTTCCGGGATCTCGTTAGTTTTTGACAACCTTGCGGGGTAAGGTCGCAGTGCTGACCCTATTCAGACGGCTTTCTCTTTTGTAGTCAATTTCTCAAAACGCTCCTTAAAAAAAGGGGCCTCCGTACCCATCCAAGTATCCCAGAAGGTGAAATAGAGCCCATAATTATAGTTGAATTTTTTGTGATGGTCGTCGTGATGCGCCGCTCCGATCAGCCATTTTGCTAACCGGTGCCGGGCCCATTTGGTGGAATAAATTTCCACACCCCCGTGGTTAATGGTCGCCGCTAAGGTCATAAATAAAAGGATAGCCAAAATGACCCCCATATGCAAAGGCAACCACAGGACCAATACAGGTAAGACAATGGCTTGTAATAAAGATTCCAAAGGATGAAAGGAGAATGAGGTAAAGGCTGAAGTTTGTAAACTCATGTGATGTTCCTTGTGTACCCATCTGTAAAACGGTGGTATGTGCATCCAACGATGGAGCCAGTAATAAAAGGTATCCTGGATGATAAGCACAAGGAATACACTCAACACCGAATACCAGACAGGATAGGCATCAAAGTTAGTATAAATAGCTGTATGCCCCTGCTGCCACAAGATAATCACCCCCATCCCGAGAATTGTAAAGATGGCAGCACTAATCGCAGAACTGAAGATCTCCCTTCTGATTTGTTTGCTTCTCAATTTTGAAATGCTTAGTAATCGATTCCGAAATTTGTCCCTCAACCAACGATGGAAAAAAAGATGATATACCCATGATAAAATGAGATACCGAAAGAAGATTATAACAAAGAGGCCCAGTGATGACCAAAATAAATA
>CAZNAX010000180.1:0-6322 GCA_964570965.1 uncultured Desulfatibacillum sp. | reverse complement strand
TGAAGTAGTGGCACTTGTCGGCACAGGCGCCGCAGCGCACGCAGATGTCCATGAAGACCTTGAAGGAGCGGAAGCGCTCCAGGCGTTCCTTGAAGCCCTCGTGGATGATCTGCTGCCAGTTCTCCGGCAGCTTCCAATCGTCATCCGTGGGGTTCCATGGCCGGGCGTTGGGCAGCCCCAGAGTGGCCACGCTCTTGGGGTTGGAGGCGTAGCAGTACATCCCTTTACGGATCTCGACCGGGGTGTCCATCCAGTCGCTCCGGGGGGGCTGGTAGTTGAGCTGGTCCAGTACGTCTTGGGGTTTCGGTTTCGCTTCAGCCATGTCTTACTCCTTCCCTGCCGCCGTTTCCGCAGCGGCTTCGAGCGGCTTATCCACAGGCAGCCCGGCCTCGACCATTTTTTCTCTGAACTCCTCTTCGTATTCGTCGTAGGTATGAACGTGAACGGGATAGTTCCACGGGTTGACGTGGCGATAGGCCCGCGTGTTGGCGAGCATGTTGCGGGTGGGGCTTAAAAAGATCCCGCCCAGATGCATGAGCTTGCTAAAGGGGAAATAGGCAAGCAGGGTGCAGACGAAGAACAGGTGGATGTAGAAGATAGCGCCGATGCCCTCCGGCACGGTCGGGTGGAAGGTCACCAGCCCCATGGTCAGCTGCTTGGCCGCGTTGATGTCGATCTTGGTGACGTAGCGCATCATGATGCCGGTGAAGGCGATGCCGAAGATCAGAATCAGCGGGAAATAATCCGAGGCGAGCGAGATGTAGCGTACCGAAGGGATGACGATGCGCCGCACCGTCAGGTAGGCCACGGCAGCCAGGAGCACGAGACCGGACATATAGACGGCCGGCAGGCCGAACTGGAACTGGGGGTAGATGATCTCGATCCGGAAGAAGCTGTCGACGGTCTCCAACAGCTGCACACACCAGGGTACCGGTTCCAGGAAAAACCGCGTGTGCCGCAGCAGCACCGTCAGAAAGGCGTAGTGGAAGGCCAACGCCCCCACCCACAGGAAAATCTCCAATTGATAGAAGAGCTTGCCCTCCTTGAGCTTCATGCGGGTGTTGCGGAACAGCGAGCGGAAGGTCAGCACCTCGAGCGCCATGCGCATGAACACCCCGAACTTGCTGGAGGGGTTGTCGAGTTTCGCGTCCTGGATCCAGTCGAGGGATTTCGCCTGGCCGGCGGTGGTGGGGATGGCAAATGGCACGGCCGATCGTGACCAGCTCAGCACCTTGCGCGTGAACCCCACGACAAAGATGAGCACGGCCAGGTAAGGAATGACCACCCCGAAGAGCCACTGCAGGCCGATGGAAGCGCCCACCCAGGCGATTAGGAAAAGAACCAGCACGGCAATGAATGCGAACATGTACTTTCTGTTCATCGATCAACACCTCGCAGACAAGCTGCGTTTCAACGGTCGGATTCGGCCCGTTGAAACGACACGGAATGTGGTTGACCCCAGGTCCTCAAGCATCCGGAACCTGCCCCGGATCCTTTTTCATCAAACCGGCCCTTTCGAACGCCTTGAAGGTGCGGTTGCGGGTTTCGTTCGCCTTGAGCTCATAGATCTTCTCGCGGCAGGTCATGTAAATATCAAAAGCAGCCAGGCCCAGCCGGTCGATGCGCGACTCGATTTCTGCAAGCTGCCGAATCAGGCCCGCATCCTGAATCTGCCTGTCAAACATATCGCGCAGGATTTTTTTCAGCGCGAAGATGAACACGGTCGCCTGTGAGGGGGTTAGATTCTGAACCGCCCGGATCCGTAGAACCGGATCCAGGCATGCATGGATAGCGTCGGCCTCCATACCGCCTACGAGCTGGTCGAACAGGCCTTCCACGCATTTACGGGTTTGGCTGCCCACGGGATTGGCAAACGGGTCTTTCTGGCTTTGGATGAAAGCGGCGGTATCGGCAGCGTAGGCGTGAATGGCGGAATCAAACCATCTAGAGATGACTGTGGACCTCTGCTTCGCGATGAGATTGACCAATCCCTCTGCCATAGGTATGACGTTGTTGCGCCTCTCGGGATCGCGGTGTGATCCGGTCGGTAAAACGATTTCGACACGGCAAAACAATCAGTCAACGGAAGGATTTAAATAGACGAGTTCATATTGCCTGTCAAGGGCAAAACCGCCGAAAGACAAAGGCCGATGCCGGTTTTGGCACTCCCGGCATTTGCTCCGGCTTGTCGGGATAGGCTTAATGTAGTATGGACTGCTGAATTGATAAAAATTTGAAGACAATCCCTGATTCAAGCCACCTTTCAGCATCCAGATCCGGGGCACCACCATGATCGAAAGCTTCTTCTTTTTCATAGGCGGCGTCCAGCCCAAGATCAAAGTCCTGGAAGAAACCCCCCGGCGCTGCCCACGGTGCGGCCTGCATCAAGCCTATCTCAAACGGGTGGATCACTATCTGAGCGTTTTTTTCATCCCGGTGCTCAAGATCAAGACCGGCCAGCCGGTCCTTATCTGCAACCGCTGCGAACAGCCTGCCCATGATTCCGGATCGGATCTGTCTCGATCTTCTCAGCCAGTATCTTCCACGACGAAGAGCTGTCGCTCCTGCGACCGGAATTTTCCGGCGGATCACATCTTTTGCCCCATTTGCGGCCGGAGACTCTGACAGAGGCTGCCGGGCGCTGCCCTGCCGCCGGCCGGATCAAGAACGGACAATGAACCCACGCGTCCCATTTCACCAGCTGCAACAAGCGCTCCGACCGGAGCGCCACGTGGTTTTCGCAACTCCCGAAATTCATTGGAACACGGGCAACGCCGGCCGCACCTGCCTGGCTGTGGGCGCCCGTCTGCATCTGATCAAGCCCCTGGGGTTTTCACTGGACAGCAAAGAGGTAAGGCGCGCAGGTCTGGACTACTGGCAGGAAGTGGACCTTACGGTTTGGGACAGCTTCGATGAAATGATCATTGCGATGGCGCCGAAGCCCGGCGAGGTGGCGGTCTTCAGCAAAGCCGGCTCCCGGAGCTTCTGGAACCTGCCGCAGATGCAGAGGCTATTTCTGGTATTCGGTTCGGAAACCCGCGGGTTGCCCGAATCCATTCTCGCCCGCTACTCTGATTGCACCTACCACATCCCCATAACGGACCGGACACGCTCCCTGAATCTGTCCACCGCCGCCGGTATCGCCCTATACGAGAGCCTGCGCGGCGCACCCGTTTTCCACGCCTGGGGGACGTCCAAATAAAAGACCGCTATTAAAGGCTGGATTTCGGTGCGTTCGGCAGACCCAGGAAGGTGTGCAAGTTGGAACCACCGAGGTTCAAATCGACTGCTATGGTGGAGTGGCCCATTTCGGCCAGGGCGACGGCGATGTTCGCCGTGAGAAAGGATTTTCCGACCCCACCCTTCCCGGACGCGATGGGAATGATTATAGGATACGGTCGCGGCGAGGTCGAGTGCGGAGGCTTTCCTGTGATTCTGGCTCATTCAGTCACCTTCGAGGGTTTGACATGAGGGGGAGGGTGATTACTATTCATGCAAAATTCAGACCAATTAAGTCAATTTTGATCGAACACTTGAGGAGGCAAGATGCGGTTTGACCGATTTACTATTAAATCACAGGAGGTTATTCAAAAAGCCCAGTCGCTGGCGGCTCGCCACGGGAACCAGCAGATCGAACCCGAGCACCTGTTGAGCGCCATGATTTCGGACAGGGAGGGCACGACCGTCGCCATGCTGCGAAAACTCGGCGTTGCGCCGGAGGGCATTGCGTCGGAGACGCTGGGGGTGGTCGAACGGCTCCCGAAAGTGAGCGGTGCCGGCACGGGCGAGGCCTACATTTCCGGCCGGACCCAGGCATTGCTGGAAGCGGCTTTCACCGAAGCCACGCAGATGAAAGATGAATATGTCAGCGTGGAGCACATCCTCCTGGCGATCATCGAGGAAAAAGGTGGAGAGGCCGGCCGGATTCTGTCCCGGGCGGGTCTCACGCGCGAGGCTGTTTTCAAGGCGCTGCAGGACATCCGCGGCAGCCAACGCATCACCGACCCCAACCCCGAAGAAAAATACCAAGCCTTGAAACGGTTCGGCCGCGACCTCACCGACTTGGCCCGCCAGGGCAAGCTCGACCCCGTCATCGGCCGAGACGAGGAGATCCGCCGCGTGGTCCAGGTGCTTTCCCGACGCACGAAGAACAATCCGGTGCTGATCGGCGAACCGGGCGTCGGCAAGACCGCCATCGTGGAGGGCCTGGCGCAGCGCATCGTGGCCGGCGACGTTTCCGAGACCCTCAAGAACCGGCGGTTGGTGGCGCTCGACATGGGCGCGCTCGTGGCGGGCGCCAAATACCGGGGAGAGTTCGAAGACCGCCTCAAGGCCGTCCTGAAAGAGGTGGAAAGCGCCGAAGGGCAGATCATTCTCTTCATCGACGAGCTGCACACCGTGGTGGGGGCCGGTGCCGCCGAAGGCGCGGTGGACGCCTCCAACATGCTCAAGCCGGCCCTGGCGCGCGGGCTTCTGCGCTGTGTCGGAGCCACCACCCTGAACGAATACCGCAAGTACATCGAAAAGGACGCAGCCCTCGAGCGGCGCTTCCAGCCGGTGATGGTGCGCGAGCCGAACGTCGAAGACACCATCTCCATTCTGCGCGGCCTCAAGGAGAAGTACGAGGTGCACCACGGGGTGCGCATCAAGGACGCAGCCATCGTGGCCGCGGCCACCCTGTCGCACCGCTACATCTCGGACCGTTTTCTTCCGGACAAGGCCATCGACCTGATCGACGAATGCGCATCCAAGCTGCGCATCGAGATCGACAGCATGCCGGCTGAAATCGACGAGATCCAGCGCCGGATCACCCAATCCGAGATTGAACGCCAGGCCCTCACGAAGGAAACCGACCCGGCCGCGCGCGAGCGCCTGGCCAAGCTGGAAGCCGAGCTGGCGGAAATGAACAACGAGCTGGCCCGGATGAAGGCGCACTGGCAGAGAGAGAAGGAGCTGATCCAGGAAATCCGCACGATCAAGGGCGAGCAGGAGCAGCTCAATTCGGAGGCCCAGCTGGCCGAACGCGAGGGCAACCTCGCACGGGTGGCGGAAATCCGCTACGGGCGCCTGATCGAACTGGGAAAAAATCTGCAGGCCGCCAACCAGCGGTTGTCCGATCTGCAGAAAGACAGCCAGATGCTCAAGGAGGAAGTCGACGACGAGGACGTGGCCGAGGTGGTCTCCCGCTGGACGGGCATTCCCGTGACCCGGATGCTGGAGGGCGAACGCGACAAGCTCGTACACATGGAGGAGCGCCTGCAGCGCCGCGTCATCGGCCAGGAGGAGGCGGTGGCCGCGGTGTCGGACGCCGTGCGCCGCGCCCGGTCCGGGCTCCAGGACCCCAACCGGCCGATCGGCTCCTTCATCTTCATGGGGCCCACCGGGGTCGGCAAGACCGAACTCGCCAAGGCGCTCGCCGAGTTCATCTTCGACAGCGAGCAGGCCATGGTTCGGGTGGATATGTCCGAGTTCATGGAAAAGCACTCGGTCTCGCGGCTGATCGGCGCCCCTCCGGGCTATGTGGGCTACGAGGAGGGCGGCTATCTGACCGAAGCCGTACGGCGGCGGCCCTACTCGGTGGTGCTCTTCGACGAGATCGAGAAGGCCCATCCCGAGGTGTTCAACGTCCTGCTGCAGATTTTGGACGACGGCCGCATGACCGACGGCCACGGCCGCACCGTGGACTTCAAGAACACCCTCATCATCATGACCTCCAACGTGGGCAGCCAGTGGATTCAGGAGCTGGGCGCACGCGACCGGACGGAGATGGAGCAGCGTGTCATGGACGCCCTGCGGGCCACCTTCAAGCCGGAATTTCTGAACCGCATCGACGAGATCATCATCTTCCAAAACCTGACCCCGGAGCAGATCGGCGCCATCGTGGAGATCCAGATCGAGCGTCTGGCCCGGCGCCTGGCAGAGCGCAAGATCGCGCTGCAGCTGACCGCTGCCGCCAAGCAGATCATCGGCCGTAGGGGCTACGACCCGGTCTACGGCGCCCGGCCGCTCAAGCGCGCCATCCAGCAGTCCATCGAAAACCCGCTGGCCGTCGAGATCCTCAAGGGCCGGTTTCCGGAAGGCTCCGAGGTGCTGGCGGACGCCGAAGGCGATCGGATCACCTTCAGCCGGAAATAGGCGCTGCCACCCGTCCAAAGATCTTGTAATCACCGGCGTGGGAACTTATGATTCGCCGCTGACTCCAAAGGCGCGAGAGCGAGATGAAGGCTTCCACCAAAGAAAAGCTGCGGGACTTCTACCAGCAATTTTCCGGCAGCGACCAAGTGCTGGTGGTCATTTCCGCGGATCCGGACGCGATCGCCAG
>CAZNAX010000179.1:0-6332 GCA_964570965.1 uncultured Desulfatibacillum sp. | reverse complement strand
TGCCGCGCTCCTCGGGCGGTGAGATGTCCGCCAGCACGATGTAAACCAGGGCGAAGTTGCCGCCGGCGCCGATTCCTTGGAGCGCGCGGCAGGCGATGAGAAAGCCCATGCTGTGTGCAAAACCGGCCGCCAGCGAGGCGGCGATGAAGATCAAAATCGATACGACGTAGAGAGTTTTCGTACGATAGATGTCGGCCAGCTTGCCGAAAATGGGAAGGGCGACCGTGCGCGTCAGGAGATAGGCCGAGTAGACCCAGCTGTAGAGGTCGAGGCCGCCCAGGTCCGCCACCACCGTGGGCATGGCGGCGGACATGACCAGCGCATCCAGGGCTCCCAGAAAAAGGGCCAGCAGCGATGCGGAGATGATCAGTTGGCGGCTGCGGGGCGTAAGCGCCGCGGGTGAAGACATCGAGGCGGTGGAGTTCAACGGGATCCAAGGAAAAGTTTTAAGTTTTAAGTGTTACGTGTTATTACTCCGGCAAGTGAACGGGTGCAACTTAGGCCGAAACCCGCTGCGCCGATTGGCTTTATGATCCCAAATTAGTCATATTTTAATTGCCGGAGTAATAATTCGGGAATCAGAGGTGCTCAAAACGCCTTTTGCTGAGACAGCTTTTTTAGGCAGAGAATAAGGATGAAAACCTATCCCATCCCCATGGTCCCGGGTCCCGTGCAGGCGCATCCGGCCGTGCTGGAGGCCTACCGCGTCGACTACGGCTCCGCCGATCTCGAAAAAGAGTATATCAGGCTTTACACCCGAACCGAGGCAAACCTCAAGGCCATCCTTCAGACCCGCAGCCGCGTGGTGATTTTCCTGGGGGAAGGAATGATGGCCCTGTGGGGCGCCCTGAAAAGCAGCCTTCTGCCCGGCGACCGGGTGCTGGCGATCGGCACTGGTGTTTACGGCTACGGCATCGGTGACATGGCCGCCAGCATCGGCGCAGAGGTCCGCAGGGTGGGTCTGCCCTACGACCAAACCTTGTCCGACCTCACGGCCGTCGAGAGCGCCGTCACCGAGTTCAAGCCCAAGATGATCACGGTCGTGCACTGCGAGACGCCGTCCGGCACCCTCAACCCCATCGACGGGCTTGGAAAGTTGAAACAGCAGATGGGCGTGCCCCTGCTCTATGTGGATGCGGTGTCGAGCATCGGCGGGGCGCCGGTGCTGCCGGATGAATGGCACATCGACCTCTGCCTGGGCGGTGCGCAGAAATGCCTCTCGGCCCTGCCGGACACCTGCTTCCTGTCCGTGAGCTCCAAGGCGTGGGAGGTCATTGAAAAGGTCAACTACGTCGGCTACGACGCCATCCTGCCCTTTAAAACGGCGGTGGAGAAACACTTTTTCCCGTACACCCCGAGCTGGCAGGCCACGGCCGGCCTCAATGCCGGGGCCGAAGCGATATTGAAGGAGGGACTTGAGACCTGCTTCAACCGCCATGCCGAGGTGGCAGCTTATTGCCGCAAGCGGCTAATCGAGATCGGCTACCGGTTGTATCCGGCCCCCGGAGCGGTGCCCTCTCCCACCGTTACGGCGGCTTACGTGCCTGAGGGTATTGCCTGGAGCGAGTTTGACCTGCGGCTGCGTCGGCACGGCCTGGTGGTGGGCGGCAGCTACGGACCGATCGCCGGCAAGGCCTTTCGTTTGGGACATATGGGTACACAGGCTGATATGGGATTTGGCAAGCAGGCGCTGGATGTGCTTGAATTGGAATTTTCCAAACTTCGCCATCCATAGCCTCGTCGCACGGGAGGACTCAGCCTGCGGGGTGGAAATGGGGAGCCGTTCACTCCTTCAAGCGAACGCCTGATGGGGCTGCTTAACCCGTCCTTGCCCAAACTATTCTCTTGAACTTGCTACAAGACGACTTGAGGAAGCTGGCTTTAAATCTGAACGCTTTCAATGGTCAATCAACCCTTTACAAGGCGCGAGGCTTTCGCTACGAGAGGGCTGACAAGCGGTTAAACCGGCCCCCTTTTCAGGCTCCGTTTCGCTTCCGGCGGCCGCACGCGCAGCCCAGCTAAAGGACTCGGACTATGGAACACGATTACGACGTCGTCATTGTAGGTGCGGGCCTTGCCGGCCTGCGGGCCGCTATCGAGATAGGCCAGGAGGCCCGGGTCGCGGTCCTGACCAAGGTGTTCGCCACCCGTTCGCACTCGGGCGCCGCGCAGGGCGGCATCGGCGCCGCGCTCGGCAACGAGGAGGAGGATAGCTGGGAGTGGCATATGTTCGACACGGTCAAGGGCAGCGACTACCTTGGGGACCAGGACGCCATCGAGATCATGGCCAGGGATGCTCCCCGCACCTTGATCGAACTCGAACACATGGGAGTGCCTTTCAACCGCACCCCGGAGGGGAAGATCGCGCAGCGGGCCTTCGGCGGCCACACGCGAAATTTCGGGCAAGCACCCATCAAGCGCGCTTGCTATGCGGCCGACCGCACGGGCCGGGTCATCCTGGACACCCTTTGGGAGAAATCCCTGCAGGCGGGCATCCGCTTTTTTCATGAGTTCAACCTGATCGACCTGATCGTGGTCGAGGGCCGCTGCTGTGGGGTGGTCGCCTGCGAGCTGGCCACGGGGGAAGTTCACGTCTTTCATAGCAAGGCGGTTCTGCTGGCCACGGGCGGGGCCGGCAAAATCTACAAGACGACCTCCAACGCTATGGCCTCCACCGGCGACGGCATGGCGCTCGCATACCGGGCAGGCGCCCCCTTGAAGGACATGGAATTCGTCCAATTCCACCCCACCGGCATCTATAAGCTGGGGATTCTCATCAGCGAGGCCGCGCGCGGCGAAGGCGGCATCCTGCGCAACAAGCACGGGGAACGCTTCATGGAGCGCTACGCCCCCACCATAAAGGACTTGGCTCCGCGGGACATGGTATCCCGCTGCATCCTGCAGGAAATCCGAGCCGGCCGCGGAATCGACGGCAAGGATTACGTCCATCTGGACCTAACCCACTTGGGGGAAGAGGTCATTGAAAAAAAGCTGATGGAAATCACAGGATTCGCCCGTACGTATGTGGGCGTCGATGCCCGCAAGGAGCCCATCCCGGTCCAGCCGACTTGTCATTACATGATGGGCGGGATCGCCGCCGATGTGGACGGCAACGTGATCAACGACGAAAAGGGCGCCATCTTCCCCGGACTTTATGCCGCCGGCGAGTGCGCGTGCGTGTCTGTACATGGGGCCAACCGTTTGGGCTGCAACTCCCTGCTCGACATCCTGGTGTTCGGAAGGCGCTCCGGCAAGCAGATTCGTCGATTCTTGGAATCCGCCCCCCCGCCTTTAAAACCGCCCGGCCTGGCGGCCAAGACCGCCGGTTGCATCCAGGATCTGATAGACCGCCCCGGGAATGTCTCCTACGGGTCGATCCAGGCCGAGATGGCCGCTCTCATGATGGATCAGGTGTCCGTGTTCCGGACGGAGCAGAGTCTGCAGGAGGCTCTGGCCGGCTTGCGCGTCCTTAAGCAGCGCTATCAGGGCATCCACCTCACCGACAAGGGCAAGCGCTTCAACCGCGAGATCTTCGACGTTTTGGAGCTGGGCTACATGCTGGATCTGGCTGAGGCCATCACCGTGGGCGCCCTCTTCCGCAAGGAGAGCCGCGGGGCCCACAGCCGCGAAGACTACCCGCGGCGCGACGACATCAACTTCCTGGTGCACACCCTGCTGCGGTTCGATGCCGCCGACGGCCCCCGGATCTTTACCAAGCCGGTGACCATCACGCGGTTTCAACCCCAAGAGAGGAAGTACTGACATGAAAAGCACTTTCACCGTCTTCCGCTTTGATCCGAGCCTTGACAGCCAGCCGCGTTACCAGGAATACACCCTCGAGGTCGAACCGACCGACAAGATCCTCGACTGCCTGAACCGCATCCGCGCCGAGCAGGACCCCACCCTCGCCTTTCGCGCCTCCTGCGCCCACGGCATCTGCGGCTCGGACGCCCTGCTCATCAACGGCCGAGTGGCTTTGGCCTGCCAGAAGCTGGTCAAGGATTTCAAGACGGCCAACAACTTCGTGATCGAACCCCTGCCGTTGTTTAGAGTTCTGAAAGACCTGATCGTTGACCTGGACCCCTTCTTTGAAAAGCATCGCCAAGTCAAGCCGTTTCTGATCAACACCGGAGAAGCACCAGAAACCGAGCGCCGGCAGACCCCCGACCAGCAGAAGACCATCGACCCGGCCCTGAGGTGCATCCTGTGCGCCAGCTGCACGGCCTCCTGCCCCATCAACCGGGCCAACCCCGACTATGTGGGGCCGGCGGCGTTACTGCGGGCTTTCCGCTATATTTTCGACAGCCGCGATTCAGTGACCGCCGAGCGCCTGGCGCAGATCGATTCGCCGGACGGTGTGTGGGGCTGCAAGACCATGTGGTGGTGCACGGATGTCTGCCCCAAAGGGATACCGGTAACCCGTTGCATCGGACAGATCAAACGGGCGTTGAAGAAATCTTAGAGGGATTCGGGCGCCGGCAGATTCGACCGGCGGACCGACAACCGCATACTCGTTGGAGAGGAGATCACTCATGTTTACGCTCAAAATGCTGGCCAAGGAAGCCGTTCCCGCCGCTTTGGAAAAGGCGGAGCGTTATCGGCTGCTCAAGGAGCCATTCGAGGCCGAAAGCATCTGCCGGGATGTCCTCGCGGTCGACCCCGGCAACCAGAAGGCGCTCATCACCCTGCTGCTGGCGCTGACGGATGGCTTCAAGGACCGGCTGAACCCCGCCTTCCAGCAGGCCGAGGAGATCCTGCCGCATCTGGGGGAACAGTTCTGCAAGGCGTATTACGGCGGCATCATCTGCGAGCGGCGGGCCAAGGTCCATCTGGGCCGCCATGAGCCGGGGTCGGGAAAGCTGGCCTACGAGTGGCTGCGCAAAGCCATGGAGCGGTACGAGCTGGCCCTGCAGATCTGCTCGCCGGGAAACCAGGAAGCTCTGCTGCGGTGGAATACCTGCGCCCGCATCATTATGCAGAACCCCGACGTGGCGCCGGCCGAGGAGCGCACCACCGAGCAGATAGGGGAGTAACATTGGCGAGGCCTGCGGCTGTTCGGCCGCAGGCTTCAAGCGCGGGTTGCAGATCTCATCACTCGAAAGGATGGCGTCAAGGATGAAAGCGAACCATGCCGACACCCTGGAGCGGGTGTACCAGCTGTTCCGGGCATGCCCGGACCCAAGCGCCCGGGAAAAAGACGGAGGCTGGTCAATTAAGGAGATCATCGGTCATCTGGTGGATTCGGCAAGCAACAACCACCAGCGCTTGAGCCGCTACGTCCCGCAGGGTCATCTTGACTATCCGCCCTACGACCAGGAGCAGTGCGTGCAGAGGGCCGGCTACCAGGCTTTCGACTTCGAGCGCCTGCTGGCGCTCTGGTACAATTACAACCAGCTGCTGCTGCACCTGATCGCCGGCCTCCCCGACGCGGACCTGGATTCGACTATTTCGATCGGCGCGAAGCCGCCCGTCACGCTGCGGCAGCTGGCCTCCGATTATTTTGCCCACATGGAGAACCACGAACGCCAGGCACGGCGGATCATCGCGGGATGAAGGCAACTTAGATCGATACTCCCTTGTCGGCTGATTCACCAGTATGAACTGTGAACCAGCAGCCTTGAACCCGAGCCTTCGGCGCCGGTCTATGCGGCGAACACCATTTTCGTTCCCGACATGTTCAGCAGGAATTTCTCCGGCATTTCGCGCTCGATGTGCATGGAAGCCTTGCGGCCGGTGCAGTGGGTGGGCACGATGTAGCTCGGGTTGATCGCCTTTAGGGCTTCCGTGGTTCTTCCGATGATCGGTTCGAAATCGGCGCCCGTGAGGTGAAAGCCGCCCATCACCGCGAAGACCGGATCCACCCCCGTAACCTCCCGCGCATAGGCGACCGTATTGACGATCCCGGAATGCGCGCAGCCGGATAAGATTACGAGCCCCTTCCCCTTGACATGGGCCACGGCAGCGGAATCGTCCTCGATGGGGTCGAACTTCTCCGTTCCGCCCTCCTCGTAACGCGCCTTCAACATGCCCTTCTCGAATTCGGTTCGTCTGGGAATTTCCCCCAGGAACAGCAGGGCACCGCCCAGCAAGGGGTAGGGGGTTCGCGACGGCACCACCCGCACGCCGGCTTCTTCAATCCGATGGCGGTCAGGCGTAGGCAGGGGTATACGACGCTCCTCCGACATCTTGATGTAGCGCGAACTCCGGAAGGCAGCCGGGTGCAGGACCAGCTCGATGCCTTTGCGGCCGAGGCTCTCTAAAAAAGCCGGAAGACCGCCGTGATGATCCATATGCCCATGGGAGAGAATCATGGCCTCGATCTCCGCCAGGTC
>CAZNAX010000178.1:0-6375 GCA_964570965.1 uncultured Desulfatibacillum sp. | reverse complement strand
TGGGCATGTTTGCCATGGGGCTGACGCTCATTTTGAAGTCACTCGCGCGATTGCCTTATTAAACCGGCTGCTCGGCCGGTTTAGATCGGTTGCAATTTCTCTTCTTCCGCCTTACTATCAGTCAATTTCTGTCGGTTACTCCATCCACCTATGGCAGGTTGTTCACATGCGAATATGCGTGGTGGCAGCGGTGGTCGCTGGAATCATGGCGGCGGGTGCTCACGGCCAGGCCGGAGAGGTCCCGCTGTCGGTCGCCGGGTTCACCCTGGGGCGGCCGATCGGGGAGGTCGCGGACCGGGTGATCATGGAGACCGCTCTGCCGGTGCGCTACATGGAGAACCTGCACGAGGTCGAAATCCTGCCGATTCCAGGTTTCAAAAGCGGACTGATCGCCTTCGGCACCTGCCGTTCGCCGCACGCCATCGTCCGAATCAAGCTCAAGTACGAAGACGGCAGCGTGGAGTTTTTTGAGGAGCTTTTGCGGCGACTCAAGAAGGAATTCGGCGATCCGGCCGAATACCAGGGGGATCCCTTCCGGGTCTTCATCAGCTGGAAGTGGTCCTTTTCCGATGCCCACGCCAACCGCATCAGCCTCATCCTTCAGCATAACGTCCAGGACGAGGAGGAAAAAATCGGCAACGCCGTCAAGCTCACCTTGCATAACCGGCTGGAGGAAGATTCCCGCTGCTTCCGGGAGAATCGGATGGAGCGGCGCGAGGCCTTGCGGCAGAGCCGCCCTCCGCCCGTCCGGTCCGGAACGACGGCATGGGACCTGTTCGTTCCGAAATAACGCCGGGCAGGTGAGCGGTGAGCGCGAGGAATTGGAAAACCATTGCATGGAACGGCGTGCGCTTCGCGGTCCCCGATGATTGGGATCCGGCGCGGATCGGGCTACGGCATCTGCTGTTGGAGTCCGAGCCGGGGCCGGTGATGGAGATCAAATGGGCGGCGGTGAAGGGCCGATTTTCAGGACGGCGCCAACTGCGAAAGGTCTACCGCCACGTGGGGCGAAACGGCGGGGTGTTCCAGGAGACGGCGCTATCCGAGAAATGGCGAGCCGCCGCGCCGGGGTTTGAGGTCCAAGGCTTTCTATGGGATGCGGGCAGCGAGCGGGCGGAGGGAGTTCTGCTCTATTGCCCGTCCTGCCATACCGCCAGCATGATCCAGTTCCTGGAACGGCCCGGAGCGAGCGTCATCGCCCCCCACGCCGCCCAAGTGCTCGCCTCGTTCCGGGATCATCGCTCCGACGGCCGGGTCGCATGGGCGCTTTACGACATGGTTGCGTTCTTGCCCGATCATTTCGTTCTTGCGCGCCACCAGTTCCAGACCGGCCGGTTCGTCCTGGAGTTCAACGGACGGGGGCGCCGGCTGACCCTCTACCGATGGGCGCCCGCCGAGGTGCTGCTCCAGAACCGGAACCTCGCCGATTTCGCGCAGGCGGTCGCAGGCGGCCAGAGCCTCTCCTTCCGGCCGTCAACGACCCGAGGCCATCCGGCCGTCGATGGCGGGGATGCGCTGCCGGTCGGGCCGGGAGGCCGTTTGCAAGCGCGACTGGGGATGGCCCGGTTCCGCCGGCTGCGCCTGTGGCATGTGGCGGGGCTCAACCGCATCCTCGGCGTTCGGCTGGAAGCCCGCCGGCCGATCGAAGACCCGGAAATCCAGGCCGTGAGCGACGGTTATGGGATGGCTGACGAAAGACCGCTCGGCACCTCAGCAGAGCCGCAGTGAGGCGCTGGCGTGCATCCCGGTCAAGAACCGGCATGTGCGGGAGCAGCGCCTGGACAACGGCGAGGTGGTGGTTCTTTACCCGGTGACGGTGCGGCCCTGGATGGCGACTTTGGCGCGCTGGCTCGGCGTTCGTGCCGCCCCGCCGCGGACGGCGAAACTGCAGCTCGACCGGCTCGGGTCCGGGGTCTGGGGCATGTTAGACGGCCGGAGGTCCCTGCGGCGGATTGCGGCCGCCTTCGCCGAAACGCACCGGCTGGAACGCAAAGAAGCCGAAGTGGCCGTGAGCCAGTTTATCCGCGAATTAGGCCGGCGCGGCTTGATCGGATTGCGGCCGGATTCGGCGCCCGGCTGGCGGGCATCCGGGCGTGAAGCAAAGCACCGGCCGGTCAAAAGGCCTTGAAGGCGTCCTCCAGGCTGGGGACGATCGGAAGGAAGGAATCGAAGCCCGCGATCTCGAAGACCTCCTTGACGTAATCCTGCATCGAACAGAGCATGATCTTGCCTTCCTGTCGTTTCAGGGTCTTGGTGGCCTTCAAAATGACGCGCAACCCGGCGCTGGAGATGTAATCGAGCTCCTTGAAGTCGATGATCACGTTCTTGGTGCCGTCGGAAATAGCGTCCAAAAGCCGTTTTTCAAATGACTGGGATGTGTTGGAATCCAGCCGCCCCTGAAGTTTAAAAGTGCTCACTCCGCTCTGCTTTACCTCGACAATATCCATGAAGAATCCTCCCATTCACACGCGCCCATTAAACCGTTCAGCTTTTTTCAATTGTTTTTTTAAGCGTCAGAACGTTCGTGCCCGCCCGACGTTCGTATACGATTTCATCCATGAGATTCTTGACCAAATGAATGCCCAACCCTCCCACCTTGCATTCGTCCACCGTACAGGGAATTTCAGGCGGGATGCGCTCGACCGGGTTGAAGGCGATACCGTCGTCCTCCAATACCACGGTCAACACGTCGTGGTCCGCGGATATATGGACTCGGATGAAATGCTCGGACTGGTCCTGGAACCCGTAGGAAATGATGTTGGTGAAGAGCTCATCCAATGCCAAGTTCATTTCAAACAGGCATCTTCGCGACAGGTTCAACGCCTGGCCGACGCGCTCCATTTTTTCGCAGAGAGTCGCCAGTTCGGACAGATGGTTCCGCAGCTCGAAGGAAACCGACCCCGTCGTGTTCATGCCCCTTGCGTCCTTGGCGGCTCGATTCGCGGAATGCTCACAGCAGGCTGACTCCCAATTTGGACCGGCACCCGCCGCACGCCTCGGTCATGCCCTCCAGAAAGTGCTCCTCCCAGTCGTTAATGGCCGCGACCACCGCTCTGAAGATCCGATGCCGCTGCTCCGGAAACTGGTCCAGTGTTTTGGCGAACTTTTCGCGGCTCAAAACGAGGCAGATCGTCTCCTGCAACGCCCTCAAGGAATACAATCGCCGGGTTTCACCGATCAGGGTCAGGCCGCCGATGAATTCACCCGCTCCGACCGTGCGGATCGGCACGGTCGTATCCTCCACAGTGCGCTCCAGGCGGGCACCGCCGGAGAGGATGCAGAACGCCTCCCCGTCGTCCTCGCCCTGGAGGAACAGAAAATCATCCTCCCTGAATTTTTCCCGAGTGCAAAGATAGGCAAAAATTTTCAGCGATTCAAGGGGAAGCCCCGAAAAAAAATAGGTTTGGCGCAGGATGTCCAGGTTCTCCTGGTATTCGCACGAGGGGGTCGGGCTACTTTCGTCCAACGAGCTCATACAAGGCTCCTTTCCGGGCAATCAACTCATCGTAGCTGCCCATTTCGACCACTTTTCCGGCTTTCATGACCGCAATGCGGTCGAACTTGCGAACGGTGTCCAGACGGTGAATGACGGCCACCAGGGTGCTCTTGCGCTTCCAGCGCGTTTCGAGCAGGTTCTGAATGCGGGCCTGGGAGGTGTTGTCCAGGGCCGAAGTCGCTTCGTCCATGATCAGCAGCCGCGGTGATTTCAGGAAGACGCGTGCGATGGCCAGCTTCTGGCGCTGTCCGCCCGAAAGCTTTTCGCCTTTGCTGCCGACATTGTAATGCATGCCGATTTCGACGATGGTTTCCAGCAAATCCCTTTCGATCAGCACCTGGATGATGTTCTGGGTGATGACCTCCTGGGCCTGAGGGATCATGGTCTTGGCTTTGCCGAAGAAAATGTTGTTCAGGATGGTCTGGGAGAAGATATAATCGCTCTTGCTGTAGAACGTGAAAACGCCGGGCAGGTCGCGGGAGACGCGTTCCCGGAAGCGGGCGCGGGCCTCGAGCAGCAGGCGTTGCAGCTCCGCCGGCAGGGCCACCATTTTGTGCAGGCCGGGTGTGAAGCGCAGGGCCAGGGTGAGCAGGCGGCGGCGGTCCGGCTGATCGAGATCGCCGATTCCGCGGCGGCGAAGGTGATCCGCCACCGCCTTGTAGTCGGGCAGTTCATCGGCGTTCATGGGGCTTTGTTCGAAAAAGACCGCTTCCGGCGGCAGGTTGCCCAGAATGTCCACCGTCTGCCGCGTGAGCTGAGCCCCCAGGCGGAGCAGCAGCTGGTGCAGTCCCGACTGCTCCAGAAATTCCAGGAAATAATCGTTGCGGGACAGTTCGACATGGGTGAAATCGCTGCGGTTGGCGGCCCCGAACGTCAGATTCTCGGCGATGCTGGAGTGGAAGAGATACGCGTTCTCGACGAAGAATTCGACGTAGTCGGCCAGTTTTTCACCATGCTTCTCCTGGAACTTGCGCCGGATGCGGATGATGTCCTTCACCAGATCCGCATGGGTTTCCGCCGTGAGCAAGGCGTTCAATCCGAAACGCAGCACATCCGCAAACAGCCCGGTTTGGTGCAGGACGGCAATGATGTCATCCAGCGTCGGCCGGCGGCCGCCGTCAGCACCGAGGACGGCTTCGCTGGCGTAGAGCAGGTTCTCTGCGATGGACCCCTCGAAGATGAAGGGGCTCTGGGACACGATGCCGACGTTGACGGCCATGTCCTGCTTGGTCAGTTCGGAGACCTCCTGCCCGCCGATGCGGACGTGGCCGTCGCTGTATTTGTTGAGCTGGCCGATGCACAGCGCCAGGGTGCTCTTGCCGCTGCCCGAGAACCCCACCAGGGCCAAGTGCTCGCCGGGTTCGAGGTGCAGGTTGATATCGTCAAGCAGGCGGATCCCGCTGTCGGTGAAGAAGGACAGGTCTTGGACTTCCAGGCGGGGCTCCAGCTCGAACGCGGGCCGGTCGGCGGGGGTCAGGGGATAATCCGGCTCGACGTCGAAGAACTCCATGGTGCGGTCATAGGTCACGCGGCCGTCCTGGTAGACCTGATAGAACTCGATCAGCTCCTTCCACGGGTCGTAGAGCTTTTCCTGGGCCGAGAGAAAAGCCACCAGCGAGCCCAGCTCCAACTGGCCCTTGATGGTCAGGTAGCCGCCGAGGATGAACACCAGAAAGGGCCCGAGGCTGGTGAAAAAATTGTTCGTGGACTTGACGGCAAAGCGGTAAAGGCTCCAGACCACGCGGACCTTGCGCAGCTGTTCCACCAGCCGGTTGCACTTGCGCGTTTCGATCCGGTAGGCTCCGTTGCCGTGGATTTCGTGGATTCCGCCGATGGATTCCGCGATCCGGCCCGAGAACGTGCGCGCCAGGTCGACCCGCTGCTGGTTGGCCAGATTGGCGCGCTTCTGCAGAAACGGCAGCACGATCATGGCGGCCGGGTAGGCGCTGAGGGACACCGCGGCCAACAGGGGGTTCAGCCAAAAGAGAAAGCCGGCGAAGGCGATCAGGGTGAGAACGTTGGACACCGGCGTGGACACGGCGGAGCCCACGAAGTTGGACGGAACGGCCAGTTCGTTGACAACCGCATTGACGACGGTGCCGGGCTGGGTGTTGCGGAAAAAGTTCAACGGCAAGGTGATGATGTGGTTGTAGAGCGCGTTGCGCATGCGCGCGAGGGACTGCTGCGCGATAAGCGTTTCCAAAACGTTGATCAGGTATTTGCAGGCGCTGGAGAGCAGGACGGCGGCCAGGTAGTAGGCGGAGTACGTCAGAAGCAGGTCCACCTTGCGCAGGCTGATGGCCTGATTGACGATGCGTTTCTGCATCTCCAGGGGCAACACCCGGGTGAAAACGGCAACGGCGATGATCGCCAGCAGAAGGAACTGCCAGCGCAGGTTGCCGTCGAATACCCACGAAAACAGGGATCGTTTGACGATCAGTTGATCGCCCTTGCTCATGTCGTTCTCCCGGGCGCCTTCGCTGTTTCGGTGTTGCCAGGCAGATTCCCTGCCGGAGCTCCAAAAAAAAAAGAATCGCCCAACTGATTCATACTATCAAACTCGCGAAATTGACAAGGAGTTATTCGGCCGGCGCCTGCGTTGAAAGCAAGTTGCAGCTTGACTCCAAGCCGCAGGCATTCTATGGAATACAAGTTTGCTTCGAGCGTGGCAGGCCATTTCCTTTCCGTTTCAGCCCCCAGGCGTCTTTCTGGGGGGCGTTGCAAGACGCCTTTCTCCAACAACCTTTCAGACGAGAGGAGGATTCGACCATGAAAAGATGGAGCATGCTGGGTATCCTTGCCGCGGCGCTGTGCGCCCTGGCGTTTCTGGCCCCGCCCGTTCTGGCCGGGGAGACCATGGACAAGATCGAGAAAACCGG
>CAZNAX010000177.1:0-6376 GCA_964570965.1 uncultured Desulfatibacillum sp. | reverse complement strand
GCGCGGCGCCATCTTCATGCTTGGATGAAATCCCCCTTCGCCCCCTTTGTCAAAGAGGGTTGGGGGGAAATTTCTATTCGACTTCCTTGATGGTCAAACTGCCGCATTTCGTTCTTAGGCCGCCTGGACGGTCACGATGGTGTCGTGCAGGGCGGGGCTGCCGCCGACCTTGTCGGTGATGTTTTCCTCCAGCATCGCGTCCGAGACGCCTTTATTATATGAGCGCGCGGCGAGCTGGGCCTGGTGGCCGAATCCGTGCAGCATGAAAACCGAATCCGGATGGATCAGGTCCGTCACCAGGGCCTTGATCTGGCCGGAGCCGTTCTTGGAAGCCACCGTCACGAGCCCGCCGTTTTTGATGCCCAGCGCCGAAGCGCGCTTGGAGTTGATCCACAGGACATTCTCCGGCATCAGTTCGCTCAAGTAAGCGTTGTTCTGGGTGGAGACATGGGTGTGCAGCGCGTTGCGGCCCGTGATCAGCCGGAACTGGTTGTCCGTGTAATTCGGGATCGCCTCATACGGCGGAAATGAAGAAAACCCCGCGTTCTCAAGCAGCGAAGATTTCAATTCGATTTTCTTTGAAGGGGTTTTGAACTTCAAGCCTTCCTGGCGGTCCCACAGGATCTGCTTGTCGGTGTAGGCCACGAATCCTGATTTTTCGAAATCCTCCAGCGTGAAGCCCGTGCCCTCGAGCTGCCAGCGCACCAGATCCTCGCTGTCCTTGAAAGGGAAGAACTCGCCGATGCCGATGCGCTCGCCGAGCTCTTTGGCGATGACGGCCCAGTCGCGGGTGTCGTAGCGCGGCGGGACGGCCTGGCGCCGCAGAAACATCTGAGGCTTCTGGCCGTTGGCCTGCTGGACGCAGTCGGTGCGCTCCAGGTAGATGGACTCGGGCAGGATCACGTCCGAATACCAGGCGATGTCGCTGTAGTTGATGTCGACGGTGACGATCAGGTCGAGCTTTTCGAGGGCTTTTTTAGTGAGGTTGCTGTCCGGCATGGACATGAGCGGCTCGAAGCGATAGACGAACAGGGCCTTGATTGGGTAAGGGTCCTCGTTCAGGATGGCGTTCGGCAGCATCTGCGGCACCCCGTGGTCCGGGTCCGGCAGCGGAAAGTCCTTGGTTCCCACCTTGTCCGCACGGGGCACCTTGATGGCAGGAAATTTCTGCTCGGTCAACTTGCGGGCGGGCTTGCCGCCGACCTCGCCGGGTCCCTTCTTGAAGAAGATCCCGCCCTTGGCCTCGACGCTGCCCATGAGGACGTTCAGAATCAGAATGGACCGGCGCAGATAGATCTCGTTGACGTGATGGGCGCCGCGGTAGCCGAAATGGAAGATAACGGAAGGCTTGTCCTTGCTGATCTCGCGCGCCAGAGCGACGATTTCGGCGGCCGGGACGCCGGTTTCCTTTTCAGCCCATTCGGGTGTGTAGGATTGCACGAAATCCTGCAGCTCGTTCAGGCCGAGCACCCACTTGTCCACGTAGGCGGCGTCGTAGAGCCGCTCCTTGAGGATCACGTGCATGAGGGCGTAGTTCAGAGCCAGGTCGGTGCCGGGTCGGATCATCCAGTAGCGGCTGGCCTTGGTGGCGGTGATGGAGACGCGCGGGTCGATGTAGGTCACTTTTGCACCGGCCGCGATGGCGTCCATGAGGCTGTTGACTTCCTTGACCGCGATGGCTTCGAACAGGTTGCGGCCGTACATGACGATGTGTTTGGTGTTCTTGTAGTCGATCCCGATCTGGGCATCGGTGTATCCGAAAAGCGAACGGCAGGCCGTGTTGACCGAACCTTTGCACAGGGCGTCGTGGGTGAAGTGGTTGGGCGAACCGATGGCTTTCAAAAACGTCTTACTGACGTGGGTGGACAGGTTGGTGCGCTCGGTCAGGGCGACGCTGTGCCCCCCGTGTTTTTTGATAATGGCCTTGAGCTTGTCGGCGATGTAGTCCAGGGCTTCGTCCCAGGTGGCTTTGCGCCACTGTCCCGAGCCGCGTTCGCCGCTGCGGATCATGGGCGACTGAACGCGTTGGGAGTCGTAGAGCAGAGAGATGCCGGCCGAGCCGCGCGGGCACAGGCTGCCGTCGATCCCTGCCACCTTGGGGTTGCCCTCGATAAATGTCACCTGACCGTCTTTGACCGTGACCTTAATAGGGCAACGGATCGAACACATAAAACACATGCTGTAAACGGTTTTTTGCATCGCGTTCATGTCCTCCAACTCATTTGGTATTTGTTTAGCGATCTTAATTTGAAATAGCAAAAGCAGATAAGTTTCCGGGAGTAACCAGCAATAACCATACCACGGAGAGTGAGGCCGTGCAAATTGTTTGGAGATTGTTTGGGAATTTTTTTTTCTTTTTTTTCAATAAGTTGAAAATCATCATTCTGCGTATGCGATCAGTTTTCAGGTTGCCGGTTTGGCTGAAATAGCCCTATATGTGATATAAAAATATTGCATCGAAATATTTTTTATGCAAATAGCTGTGATTAAATTATCTTGAGCGTGGATCGAGAAATTGTTGTTAAAAATAGAATTATCAATAAATACAGTATTATGAAATAAAGACTGGCATCTTTGAAAACCTTCGAAAACATAGCCATCCATGGCATACCGCTTGCTAAGTCCTAACGAAGCTCGAATGCCGGCCTTAAACGGAAGTGCGGCAAAACAAAAACGATAAGAGGAGGCTGAACATGCGAAAGAAGGTTTTTCTGTTGTGCGCGTTGCTGTTGGCAGCAGTGGTGGTAGTGCCAATGGTGATGCCGGATCTGGCCAGCGCCGGCCCGCTTGAGGACGCCATCAAAAAGGCGCCGCAGGGCACTGGCAGTGGACAGATCGATCCCAAGGCCGAGCCCGGCTACTTGGGAATCCCCGGCGGTGTAAAGATCAACTTGGTTATTGCCTTCATCTGGGCCGTCTGGGTAGGCTGGGTGTTTTCCACTGTCGGTGCCTTCGGCGGGATCATGGCCGGTGTGGGCCACATCTCGGTGTTTGGCCTTGGCGCCTACGCCAAGACCTTCAAGGACTCGGCCCCTGCATTGAACAAGTTCGTCACCGACAGCATCCGGGTGTCCAACCAGTGGCTGGTGGGGCTTTCGGCCCTGGTTTCGAGCATCAACTACGCCAAGCAGAAGCGCCTGGTCATCCCCCTGGGAATATCGTTGGGCCTGGGCTCCCTGCTGGCAGCCTTCCTGGTGGTCTACACCACTATGGGCAAGATCAAGTTCTCCGAGTACCAGGGATACTTCGGCCTGATCGTATTCATCATCGGCGGATTCATGATTTACGGAATGAGCCCAAAGGGGCAGGCCGGGCAGAAGAAGGCCAAGGAAGCCGCCAAAGCCTTTGAAGCCAGCGTCAAGGCCAAGGGCAACCTCGTCGAGCAGGGCGTTACCACCACCAAATTCAACATGGCGCGCACCGAGATCTCCTTTTTCGGGCAGACCTTCGGCTTCAGCCCGATCTGGGCCTTTGTCGGCGGTTTCTTCATCAGCGCGATTTCCTCGTTCATCGGCGTGGGCGGCGGTTTCCTATACGTCCCCTTCCTGACCAGCGTGGTCGGCCTGCCGATGTTCGTCGCCGCCGGCACCTCAGCCCTGGCGGTCTTGATCAGCATGGTGCTCTCGATCTTCAACTTCATGATCAAGGGCGTCACCGTCGACTGGATGATGATCATGGTCGAGCTGGTGGGCATCTTCATCGGCTCCATGGTCGGGCCGCGCACCGGCAAGTTCATCCCTGAAAAGGGGCTCAAGTACTTTTTCATCGTGCTGGCCTGCTACGTTGGCCTGGACTACACCCTGAGAGGTTTCTTCAATTACCGCATTTTCGGCTGATGACGTGCGGTCAAAAGCCGGCCCCGGCAGATCGCGGGGCCGGCCCCCAACTTGGGGACGAATAATATGGAACAGATATTTCCCGAGATCCTGCGGATGATCGACCCGATTCTGATCTTCCCCTATCGTTTGGCCGGCGATCCCATGCTCGGTTTTCTGATCGGCACGTTTTGCCTGGGCCTGTTGGGGGTGGTGCTGGGGGAGCTATCAATTTCCGCCGGCATTCGCATCAACCGCAGGTTCATCCAGGCGCTCAAGGACGAGGTCTCGCACAAGGAGAAACTGAGCGTCAAGGCCTATGCCGAAGGCGACAAAGTCAGCTACAAGGCCCTCAACAAGGCAGCCAACGACGCCTGGGGCAAGTACTTCTTCACCATGGCGGGCTATTCGGCTGGGATTCTCTGGCCGGTGCCCTTGGCCCTGGCGTGGATGCAGACCCGGTTCCAGGGCGTCGAATTCGAGGTGGTCTTCCCCCTCAATTTCGCGTTCGGGGACCACGTGGGCTACCCCTTCGTCTTCTTCCCCATGTATATACTCGCCCGGATCGTCTTCAAATACCTGCGGCCGCGGCTGCCCTACTTCAAAGGGGTCCAGGCCATGCTCGACGGGCAGCAGACGCGGACTGCGGGTTGATCCGGCCGGGTGGAGGCTTCTGCCGTTATTCGAAACGCGCCATCATATCGGCGGTTTTTAGGAGAGTCGGTTCGAGTTTAGGGTGCGGCATCGGGCCGCGCTGTGTTACGGCCGTTAACTCCCTGCTTATAAATCAACTCCGTTGCGCCATTCGGATGGCGCAACGCCCACAGATTTTTTCCCGTTTCGGCATGGCCAAAGCACCTTTCGGCATCCGGGTCGTTTTTCTGAGCACGCTGGCCGTTCTCGCCGGCTGGCTGGCACCGCTTATGGCTCTGGCCGTACAGGAGCACGGGGCGCCGGAAGGCATCTATTCCCACCAAGGCGCGCATCTGTTTTTTATCGCATCGATGGTGCTCCTGATCTATTGGCTGCGCCAGCGGCGGCTGGTGCGTGAGGCTGGCTGGCGTTACATCCAGTATGCGGCGTTCTTCTTTATTCTGTGGAACGCGGATGCATTCACCGCCCACTTCCTGGACGAGCAATCGGGGATCCTGGACACCGCGTTGGCGGCACCCGGCAAAATCAAGATTGAAGTGGAGGAGAACCTTGCCGGGCTGGCCTGGTTTTACTACATCGCCAAGCTGGACCACCTGCTGTGTGTCCCGGCCATGGCGTTTCTCTATGCCGGGCTGCGGCGGCTGTTGAAGGATGCCCGTCAGCGCCGGACGGCGATGGGGTCGCCATGATCGCCTCCGTCTGGCCCATTGTTATCGTCGATGTCGGCGGCTCGATGCTGATGATCATCCTATCTTTTCTGTGCATCGGCCTGGCCCATCGGCTGCGGCGGGTGGATCCTCAAAACGTCATTTGGACGTATCTGTTCTGGCTGTGCATGGGGTTGGCGGGGTTTGCCGTCTCGCGGTCCGCCGGCCACATCGTCAAGCAGGTCCTCGTTCTTTCCGGCCAGAAGGAGATTTGGGCCGAGATCCGTCCGTTCAGCGGCGCCGTCAATTCCTTCATGTTCGTCTTTCTGGCGTCCGTGACTCTTTTTTTCGAGCGGGTCTGGAAGATTTACGAACAGGTTACGATCGACAAGATGGCGCTGGAGCGAGCCCATGCGGAGCTGCTGAACCTGAATCAGAACCTCGAGCATATCGTGATCGAGCGGTCGCAGGCCCTGGCGGTCTCTGAGCGGCAGTACCGGCGGATTTTCGAGGTCTCGCGCGACATGATCCTGGTGGTGGATTCACGGGGCCAGATCATTGACATCAACCCGGCCGGCTGCCGCATGCTGGGCTTCGAAGGGGTTTCGGAGACGCCCAAGGGCGAGCTGTTCCAGGCGTTCTTCGAACGGCCGGCGGACTGGGAAGAGCTGATGACCGCCGTCCTCCGGCAGGGGTTTGTGCTGAACTCGGAGGTGGTGCTGCGGCGGCGGAACGGGGCCGGCATGCATGCGCTGATCAGCGCCGGTCTGGACCAGGAGCCCCACGGCTTTGCCTTTTCGATCCATCTTCAGGTCCGCGACATCCAGGAGCGCCATCAGATGCAGGAACAGATGGCCCAGGCCGACCGGCTGGCATCCATCGGCCAGCTTTCCTCGGGCGTCGCGCATGAAATCAACAACCCGCTGGGAGTCATTCTCGGTTACACGCAATTGATGCTGCGTTCCGAGCCGGGCGACTCGGAACGCTTCAGGGACCTGAAAACCATCGAAAAGCATGTGCGGCATTGCAAATCGATCGTCGAAGACCTGCTGAATTTCGCGCGGCGTTCCGAACCGAAAAAAGAACGAGTGGACATCCACAAAACTATCGAAGAAGTACTGGGTTTCATCGGCCAGAATATCGGCTCCAGCCGCATCGATTTCCAGACGGACTTCGACCGGAGCATTCCACCCGTGGTGGTGGACGACAAAAAAATCAAGCAGGTGTTGATCAATCTCCTGATGAACGCCCGGCATGCCG
>CAZNAX010000176.1:2883-6477 GCA_964570965.1 uncultured Desulfatibacillum sp. | reverse complement strand
ATGGGGCTGCGGATCGACCGGGTGGTGTGCGCCAGCGGCAGCGCCGGAACCCACGCGGGGCTGCTGACCGGCTTTTGGGGAACCCGCAGCCGTATTCCGGTGGTCGGGATGAACGTGAGCCGGACTCAGGCCCAGCAGGAAGAGCTCGTCTTCAAGCTGGCCAGGGAGACGGCCGCCCTGGCGGGCATCGACGGGGAGCTGCCCCGGGAGGCGGTGGTGTGCTTCGGGGATTATGTCGGGCCGGGCTACTCGCTGCCGACCCCCGGCATGGTCGAGGCCGTCAAACTGCTGGCCCGCACCGAGGCCGTGCTGCTCGACCCGGTCTATACCGGCAAAACCATGGCCGGTCTCATCGATCAGGTGCGCAAGGGGTTTTTCACGAAGGGCGAGAACGTTCTCTTCGTTCACACCGGAGGTTCACCGGCGCTGTATGCCTACCTTGACAATTTCTGGGAAGGATAACGAAGAGCATAGGGCAGAGCGCATAGGAAACCGTTTTAAGCCCTTTGCCCCATGCCCTCTGCCTCACATCAGCTTCACCACCACCAGGGTGACGTCGTCCTCCTGAGGGGCTTCTCCCCTGAAGCGTTGGACCGCGTCGATGACGGCGGTCTGGATGTCAGCGGCGGGCCGGGAGGCGTTCGTGGAAACGATGTGGCGTACGCGTTCGGCCCCGAAGAATTCGCCGGCCGCATTGCGCGTCTCTGTGATTCCGTCGGTGCCGACTACAACCACCGATCCAGGCTCCCAGCCCTGTCGGTAGTAATCCTTGTATTCGGCGTTTTTCAAGACACCCATTGCTATCCCGTCGCCGCCCAGTTGCTGAAAGTTCGCGCTGCCTGGGCTGTAAACGAGGGCGGGCTCGTGGCCGGCGCGGACCCAGCGCAGGGTTTTTGCGGTCGAGTCAATCTCGAGAAAAAACATGCTCATGAAGCGGCCGGTAGGATCACCGTCGCGGGTCACACAACGGTTGACGTCTCCGGCCAACCGTGCGGGGCTCTGATAACGCTCCGCGCCGGAGAGCAGAAACGCCCGGGCCGATGCCATGAAGAGCGCCGCATCGATCCCATGCCCGGATACATCCGCCACCACGATTCCCATCCGGCCTTCGGGCAGCAGAATATAGTCATAGTAATCCCCGCCGGTTTCGTTGCAGTAGATGCTGGTGCCGGACAGGTCAAGCCCCGGCACCTTCGGCGGGGCAGCCGGCAGCAGGGTGCGCTGCACTTCCTCGGCCAGCTGGAGCGCCGTGATGAGCTCGATCCGGTGCCGCAGCCCCTCGATCATGGTATTGGTGTGGCCGGCGATCAGGCCGAACTCGTCGCGGGTGGCCACCGGCACCATCTGGCTCAGGTCCCCGTTGGTCACCCGCTCCAGCACCCCGGTTTCGTTTTCGAAGAGAAGCTTGAGATTGCGGGAATAGGAAATGATCAGGTTGATGGCCAGGCCCAACAGCACGGCCATGATGAAGAGGACCTCGTAGGTGACCGACAGGATGGCCGCCTTGATAGCGCCCGGGTCCGTCCCGACCGTGGTCAGCCACGACATGTCGCGGGCGATGACGAGCAGGTTGACGACCGTAACGCAAAGCGCCGTTGCGACCGCCACGAGGGTGAAGCGCCGAGTCATGGAATAAAGGCGTTGGGGGGGGGCTTGGACGGAATTGCGAGCGAGCGCCTCAAGGATGACCGTGCGTTCGCGCGCCAGGGACATGTCCAGCGCGATGAAAAAGCTGTAAGTAACAGATCCGTAGATCAGGCTCAGCAGGCTTCCAGGAGGGAACCCGAAAAAGACAGCGTTAAGCAGGGCCGCCAACAGGCCGGCACTCAACCCCGACAGCAGGTCGAAGATGAACTGCCGAATGGGCTGAGACTCCGCGCGGGCGGATGTTACGCAGCGGTTTTCAAGCGGCCGGCGCAGAATCAGAATCGTTCCATACGCCGCTAAGATATTCACCCCCAGCTTCACGGGGGGTAGCTCGGCCATGAACGGTCAGACCTGGCCTCCATAGACGGTCAATATGACAACGGCCAAGACATAGTGGATGGTGATGCGCATGACGACCGCCTTTGCATCTGGCTCCAGTTTTCGACAGGCGCGGATCGATAGCATCCGATCGGGTCCTGACTGATTACTAAGACACGAACTTTCGCTGTCAACCAGGGGTCCTGCCGGCGGCAAACCCGCTCGGCGGACAATGGGGAATGTTTTTGACAAAGGATCTGCGCGGACGATATATAGAAAGACGCTTTCCGGCAGAGCAGCTAGGGTGACCCGACCGCCGAGGATGCGCCGGGAGCAGGATCGGAACATGAAATATTTTCTGTGCGTGCTCGGAATGGTTTTGATTGTGGAGGGGCTCCCGTATTTTGCCTTCCCCGTCCGGATGAAGGATTGGATCGCCCGGATCACAGCTACCTCTGAACGACATCTGCGGCGGGTTGGATTGGCCCTCATGGCGGTCGGGCTCTGGCTGGTCTACCTGGGGCGGTCCTGACCGGCGGCCGTGGATGCCATCGCTCATAACACGTTGGAGTGGACGGGCCGTTCCATGTATTCCCTCGGCGATTACCGCTACGAGCTACCTCCGGATCTGATCGCCCAGCGACCGGCCGGCCGCCGGGATCAATCGCGGCTGCTCACCCTCGATCGCAGTACGGGTGCGGTATCGCATCGCCGGTTTGACCATCTCCCGCATTTTCTATCCGCCGGCGATGTCCTGGTGGTGAACGACACCGCCGTGATCAAAGCGCGCTTGCTGGGGCGGAAAGAGAGCGGCGGCCGGGTCGAGGTGTTCCTCATGGATTATGCGGGAGGCATCCGCCATAACGGCTCCGGCCGCTTCACCTGCGAATGCCTCGTCAAGTCCGCCAAGCCTCCACGGGTGGGCACACGGCTTGTTTTCGATCCGGGCATGAGCGCGACGGTCATCGCTGAGGTCGACGGAGCCTGCCGCATCGAGTTTTCCGTGGAAGAGGATTTCGATGCCGTGCTGGACCGCGTGGGGCATGTGCCCCTGCCCCCTTACATCCGACGCGCCGATGCCCCGGAGGACCGTGCGTCCTATCAAACGGTCTACGCGGCCACGCGGGGGGCCGTGGCCGCCCCGACGGCCGGGCTGCACTTTACGCGCGACCTGCTCGGCGAACTGAAGGCCCGCGGGGTGGTCATCGCGCCGATTACCCTGCACGTCGGCTACGGCACGTTCGCCCCCGTGCGGGCGGCGGACATCCGTGCCCACCGGATGCACCCGGAGCGGTTTACGATTCCGGCGGCGACCGCTGCCGCCGTCCATTGGGCTCGGGCGAACGGAAAGCGGGTTGTGGCGGTTGGGACGACTACGGTGCGCACCCTGGAGGATGCGGCCGATGCGGACGGGTCGGTGGCGGCGGGCAGCGGCTGGTGCGATTTGTTCATTTACCCCGGCTATCGTTTCAAAGCGGTCGACGCCATGGTCACCAACTTCCACCTGCCGCAATCAACCCTGCTGATGCTGGTCTCCGCCTTTGCCGGCCGGGAGAATATCCTGAACGCCTACCGGGAAGCGGTGGCCGCGCGCTATCGCTTCTACAGTTACGGCGACGCGATGCTGAT
>CAZNAX010000176.1:0-2783 GCA_964570965.1 uncultured Desulfatibacillum sp. | reverse complement strand
AGCTCTGCCCGGGCCGGCATCATGCAGACCGCCCACGGTCCGGTGGAAACCCCGGTGTTCATGCCGGTGGGCACGCTGGGCTCGGTCAAGTCCATCACGCCCGAAGAGCTGGCGGCCTGCGGCGCTCAGGTCATCCTCGGCAACACCTACCATCTGTACCTGCGGCCGGGCCGCGAGGTCATCAGCCGGTTCCACGGCCTGCACCGGTTCATGCACTGGCCGCACTCCATTCTAACCGACAGCGGCGGGTTCCAGGTGTTCTCTTTGGCCAAGCTGGCCCGGGTGACAGCGGAGGGGGTCAGTTTTCAGTCGCACATCGACGGATCCACCCACTTGCTGAGCCCCGAAAAGGCCATCGAAATTCAGGGTTGGCTGGACGCGGACATCATGATGTGCCTGGACCAGTGCACGGCTTATCCGGCCTCCTACGAAGAGGCCCGCAAGGCTGCCGATATCACGCTCGAATGGGCGCGGCGCTGCAAAGGCGCCTGGGAGTCTGCCGGAAACGGGCATCAGGCCCTGTTCGGCATCGTGCAGGGCGGCATGCACTTCGAGCTGCGGCGCACGTCGGCGGAACGCCTGGCGGAGCTGAATTTCAGCGGCTACGCCCTCGGCGGCCTGAGCGTCGGCGAGCCCCTCGACCTCATGTTGGATACGGCGGCCGCGGCGATTCCGCTGCTGCCGGAGGAAAAACCCAAATACATCATGGGGTGCGGCCGGCCGGAGGATCTGATCGATCTGGTTTGCCTGGGGGCGGATATGTTCGACTGCGTGCTGCCGACCCGCAACGCCCGCAACGGCCAGCTCTTCACCTCGCGCGGCGTCATCACCGTCACCAACGCCTGGTATCGTCAGGATCCAGATCCGCCCGATAAGACCTGCGCCTGCTATACCTGCCGCAACTATTCCCTGGCCTACCTGCGGCATCTGTTTCTTTCCAGAGAGCTGCTGGCCTACCGCCTGAACACGATTCACAACGTGCATTATTTCGTCAACTTCCTGCGGCGGATGCGCGCGGCGATTCTGAAGGATGAATTCGAGAGTTTCAAAAAGCGGTTTTATGAAAACCGGGAAATCTGATATAGGAGGTGCGCATGAAAGAACAAGTGCAGGTGGCCATTGACAAGATCCGGCCGATGCTGCAGCGGGACGGCGGGGACGTGGAGCTGGTGGACGTGCAAGACGGGGTCGTTACCGTGCGCCTGCGGGGAGCTTGCGCGGGCTGCCCCATGTCCCAGATGACCCTTAAAAACGGGATCGAGAAGTTTCTGAAGAAAGAGATCCCGGAAATCGTCGCGGTGCAGGCGGCGACGTAGGAAAATTTGAGATTTGAAATTTCAAATTTGAAATTCTAAGGAGGGGCGGGCATGAAGATTCTTAAGATCGATCATTTGGGGGTTGCCGTCAAAAGCATCGAGGGCGGGAAAAATTTTTGGACGGATGCGCTGGGCCTTAAATTCGAAGGGACCGAGACCGTGGCGGAGCAGAAGGTGACGACCGCGTTCCTGCCGGTGGGGGAGAGCGAGGTCGAACTGCTGGAGTCTACCGCACCGGACGGTCCGATCGCCAAGTATCTGGAGAAGAAAGGCGAAGGGATTCAGCACATCGCTTTCCGCGTGGAGAACCTCGACGAAGCCCTGGCCGAGCTCAAGGCCAAGGGGATCCAGCTGATCGACGAGAAACCGCGCAAGGGTGCCGGCGGGGCCCGGATCGCCTTCCTGCATCCCAAAGCGACCAGCGGCGTGCTGGTGGAGCTGTGCGAGCGCTAAAGACGGATACTCGATACTGGATACTGGATGCTCGATTGTGGAAAGGGATTATGCCTTTAGCGAGCATCGAGGATTGCGCGAAGCGCTTATCCAGCATCGCAATGGAATAAGCGAATTCTCTGTCTGAAAGATCCAACGGCTTCAAGAACGATAGAAGAAGGAGAGTGCGACCATGCCCCAACACCCCGACTACCCGAAATGGAAAGACCTATCCTCCAAGGAACTGCGCGGCAAATCGCCGGAGTCGCTGACCTGGAAGACCCCGGAGGGTATTCTGGTCAAGCCGCTGTACACGGCCGAGGACCTCGAAACGCTCGAACACCTCAACAGCCTGCCGGGGTTGCCCCCGTATGTGCGCGGGCCGCGGGCCACGATGTACACCCACCGACCGTGGACCATCCGCCAATACGCCGGATTCTCCACCGCCAAGGATTCCAACGCCTTCTACCGCCGCAACCTGGCCGCCGGTCAAAAAGGTCTCTCGGTCGCCTTCGACCTGGCCACGCACCGGGGTTACGACTCGGACCATCCGCGGGTATCGGGCGATGTCGGCAAGGCCGGGGTCGCGGTCGACAGCGTCGAGGACATGAAGATTCTCTTCGATAAGATCCCGCTGGACCAGATGTCGGTGTCCATGACCATGAACGGTGCGGTGCTGCCGATCCTGGCCGGCTACATCGTGGCAGCCGAGGAGCAGGGGGTCGGCCAGAGCAAACTCACCGGAACCATCCAGAACGACATCCTCAAGGAGTACCTCACGCGCAACACCTACATCTACCCGCCCGAGCCTTCCATGCGGATCGTCTCGGACATCATCGCCTACTGCTCCGCGCACATGCCCAAATTCAACACCATCAGCATCAGCGGCTACCATATGATGGAGGCCGGCGCCAGCTCGGTGCTGCAGTGCGCCTTTACGCTTGCGGACGGGCTGGAGTACGTCCAGGCCGCGCTCAAGGCGGGCCTCGGCATCGACCAGTTCGCGCCGCGGCTGTCCTTTTTCTTCGGCATCGG
>CAZNAX010000175.1:0-6613 GCA_964570965.1 uncultured Desulfatibacillum sp. | reverse complement strand
TGCAGGAAAAACTTCAAATTACGACCGTTTTTGTGACACATGACCAGTTCGAGGCGATGGCCATTTCCGATCGCCTGGTCGTCATGAGGGACGGCCTGATCGAACAGGTTGGAAGCCCGATTGAGATCTACGAGCGGCCAGCGAATGAATTCATCGCGGGGTTCGTGGGCTACGTCAATTTCATGGAGGGCCGGATTGCGTCCATCGACGAAAAAACGAGCGATACCGTCATCAACACGCAATATGGGAAGATCGAGATCACACTAGAGCAGGACGATATCGTTAATGGGGATGAGGTCCTCATGGTCATCCGGCCGGAGAGCGTGAACATCTCATTGGACCGTGGCGGAAAAGGGCAGAACGTCCTCAGCGGCGCCTTGAAATCATACATGTATGCAGGCTCGCTGGCGAAATGTACGGTAATGATCGGTGACAGGGCCATGATCATCGACCAGTACAACCCTCGGGATGCGCAGCAATTCAAGCACGCCGAAAAGGTTGAGGTGGAGATCCCCCGCAGCGTTCATCTCCTCAAAAAGAAAAGCTAGCGCAGATCCGAACCGAACCAAGAACCGGCCGGTTGCCTGCATGAAGGCGACCGGTCTGTTTTGCGGGATTAAGAGGCCCCAGCCGGGCAGAAGTGGAAGAGTGAACGTTGTCGTTCGAAGTCATGCTGGCGGTGCTTCTGGGGGCAGCTTTTCACGCAAGTTGGAATGCTCTCGTCAAATCCGGCGCAGACCCATTCCTTGATACGGTCCTGGTCACAACCTGCATCACCGTCATGATGGCGATGCTCATGCTGTTCCTTCCGTTGCCTCGGTCTGACAGCTTTCTGTATTTGGCCGCCTCGGTCCTGATTCACATTGCCTATTACGGGTTTCTGGTGCTTGCTTACCAGGGAGGCGAACTGACCCTGGTGTATCCCATTATGCGGGGCGCCGCTCCGGCATTCACCGCGATCCTTGCTGCAGTCTTGCTGGGAGAACAGCCGTCCTGGGGAGGGTGGACAGGGGTTTTTCTGGTGTCCGGCGGGGTACTGCTTCTGACGGTCGAAGCTCCGCGATCCAGAGGTGTTCGGCTTGCACCGGTTGTATTCGCGCTTCTGAATGCGGGAGTCATCGTGGGCTATACACTGGTGGACGGCCTCGGCGCCCGCCTATCCGGTAATGCGTTCAGTTACACCGGCTGGATGCTTTTGCTGACCGGTTTTATCGTTTTTGTTATTGCAGTCGTTTTCCGCGGCAAGCAGGTCACCCGCCATGTCCTGGCCCAGTGGAGAAAGGGTGCGCTTGGCGGTGGATGCACCTTTGCCTCCTACAGCCTCGCGCTATGGGCGATGACGAAGGCACCCATCGCCCCCGTGGCCGCCCTCCGGGAGACATCGATTGTCTTCAGCGCCCTGCTGGCGGCCTTTGTTTTAAAAGAACACCTTACGCCGCTGCGATGCGTGTCGATTGCCGTCGTTACGATAGGAGCCATCGTGCTCAAAGTCTTCTGAATCGAACCCAGCCAAGAAAGTCATAGCAACCATGATTTTTTGTGCTTTGACAAACTGTCTGATTTTTTCCAATTACCCTGTGTGGGCGCCCGGCTGGGCAATTCTCCCCGACTCCAACGGGCGTGGAGACCCGATGACCTGCTTACCAGTTGAATATCTTCAAAGCCATTTCCGGCTTACCCACCGGCCCGAAAAAACAGAAAGGAGGAAAGCCCCGACATTTGCTTGGTTGTGACACCGCGATGCTTTTTCAAGAACGTCGAATGAATTCGGAGAACGAAATTCAAAAAGGAGGGAAAAGCCATGAAGAGAACACTGACGGTGCTGTGCCTAGCAGGTCTTTTGCTGGCGGTGGGAAGTCTGGTGGGAACAGCGGAGGCGCAGCAGCAGTTCAAGTGGAAGCTGCAGAGCGCCAACCCCGCGGGGACTCCGCACATTGAGATCCTGAACAAATTCGCCCTCATCGTCGACAAGATGTCGGCCGGCAGACTGAAGATCGAGGTGCTTCCGAGTGGGGCGATCGTAAATCCGTTTGAAATCCTCGACGCTGTGAACAAGGGGGTTATCGACTGCGGACAATGGTGGACCCATTATGCCACGGGGAAACACCCGGCCGGCGGTCTGTTCAGCGCCCCGCTCGGGGGTGCCGGCAGCGGTTTGGACATGTTCAACCATCTTTCCTGGTACCTGCGGGGCGGAGGACGCGATCTCTACCTGGAATATTACCAGAAGCTCCTCAAGGCCGACGTCATGGCCTTCCTGATCGCACCGGACGGACCGGAGGCCTTCGGGTGGTTCAAAACCGCGCCCAAGACGAATGCAGAGTACCTGAAGATGAGGATTCGGATGTCCTCCGGCCTGCCGTCGGACGTTCTGAAGGACATGGGCGGCATCCCGGTGAATATGGCGGGACAGGAAATCATCCCCGCCGGGGAGAGGGGGCTGATTGACGCCGTCGAGTGGATCAACACAGCCAGCGATCTGAAGCTGGGGCTTTACGACGTCTTCAAGAACTACTCCCTCCAGGGGCTCCATCAGGCGATTGACATCATGGATATTGTCATCAACGGCAAGGCATGGCGCAGTCTGCCTCCGGACATCCAGATGATCGTTGAAGTCGCGACCACGGCGACGATCCTTGAGAGTATCATGTACTTTGTCGATGAGAACTCCAAGGCGCTTCAGATCCTGACCAAGGAAAAGGGCGTCAAAGTGTTCGACGCCCCCCCCGACTACGCGCCCGCCTTTATCAAGTCTTCAAAGAAGGTGCTTGCCAAATTCGAAGAGCAGGATCCCTTCTTCAAGAAGGTTCTCGAATCCCAGCGCAAGTTCGCCAGCCAGGTGGTTCCCTTCACCCGTGAGACGGCCAAGCTGACACAGCTCACCGCGGGGGCGGTAGAAGAGAAGTAATGACCCTGATCTGGTTCGTATGCCAATATGATTCCGCGGTGAACAGCACCTCGACCGGCCCCCCCCCAACGCAAGGGGGGGGCTTGGCCGGCCAGATCTTTTTCCCGGAGGGAAAGAACTGCGCGGAGGGAAGCGCTAGTCGTTTCAACCCGTTGGCGTGAAGCGCCAGATGCCCGTCCTTAAGTTGTGGAGAAACGAAACATGAACCACATTGATCGGATCATCCAGGCGATTGACCAGGTCAGCATCTGGTCGGGGAAGGCCGTTTCCTGGCTCATCATCCCGATGGCGGGTGTGCTGGTCTGGGAGGTGTTTGTCCGCTATGTCGCCCGACCCACGCTCTGGGCTGTGGACATCGCGACCATGACGTACGGAACCCATTTCTTCATCGCGGGCGCCATGACGCTGTGTCTGGGAAAGCATATCCGGACCGATTTTTTTTACGGAAAGTGGCCTCCGAAGACCCAAGCCTGGATCGATGTGATCTGCTACGTGCTCCTCTTCCTGCCCGGGATGGTGATGTTCGCCTGGCTGAGCTGGGATTTCTTCGCCGAATCCTGGGACCTCAAGGAGCAGCTGATGACCACGTGGAGGCCCCCCGCCTACTTGTACAAGCTGGTCATCCCCGTGAGCGCATCCCTGATTTTACTCCAGGGGATCTCGGAGATCCTCAAATCAGTGAAACTGATCCTGACGGGAAAGGACGAGCGCAAGCATGCGGCGCCGACCGAAATTACCTGAAAACGGGCTTTGCCCTGGATGCGGCCGAGTCCTTGCTCCGGGGGATTGCGACGTGGTTTGAACCCATGAAGGCGATCGGATTCGGGAGGCATAAGTGAGCCTGGAAATTTACGGCCTGATTCTATTAGTGGTGCTTTTTGGCGCAATTTGTATCGGGTTTCCCATCTCTTTCACGCTGATTACCCTCGGCGTGATTTTCGGTTACATCGGTCTCGGGGCAAAGGTTTTTCACCTGATGACCTATTCGTTTTTCGGAACGATGATGGACACCGTCCTGGCTGCGGTGGCCCTCTTTACTTTCATGGGCTACCTGCTCGAAAGCGCCGGTCTGATGGAACGCCTCTTCCATGCGGTCCAGCTCCTCTCCGGCCGCCTGCGGGGCTCTCTCTACATGGGGACGATCTTCTCGGCGACGCTCTTCGCGGCGGCCACCGGGATCGTCGGCGCCTCCGTCACGATCATCGGCCTGATGGCGGCTCCGGTCATGCGGAGAGCCGGATACGACACGGGGCTCTCCGCGGGAACCATCTGCGCGGGCGGAACCCTGGGCATCCTGATCCCCCCGAGCGTCATGCTGGTCGTCATGGGGCCGGTGATGAACGTATCCGTGGCCCGGCTCTACGCGGCCGCGCTCCTGCCCGGGCTCTTGCTGGCCAGCCTATACATCATCTACACGACGATACGAGTCTTGATCAAGCCGGAGCTGGGCCCACCCCTGTCCGACGAGGAGTTGAACGTTCCCAAAGCCTACATGGTCCGGGAGTTTTTTGTCGGACTGGTGCCCCCGGCGGCCCTGATCGTGGCCACGCTGGGGACCATCATGTCGGGAATCGCCACGCCGACGGAGGGCGCAGCGCTCGGCTGCCTCGGCGCAGTCGTGGTCACCTTATTCAACGGGAAGCTGAGCTTCAAAATTGTGAAGGAATCCGCTTTCCGGACGGCTGAGACGACGAGTATGGTGATGATCCTCCTGGCCGCCTCGACGTTCATGGGGGCGGTCTTTTCCTCGATGGGAACGCCCAAGTTCATCGCAACCTCCCTGTTGGCCCTGAATCTCCCCCCCTGGGTGTTCGTGGTCGGAATCCTGATCGTCTGTTTCATTCTCGGCTGGCCTCTGGAATGGGTCCCGATCGTGGTCGTCATCGTACCGGTGTTTCTCCCGATCATCATCGACCTGCATATCAACATGATCTGGTTCGCGATCCTGCTGGCCGTCACGCTTCAGACATGCTGGCTGTCCCCGCCGGTAGCCCTGTCGGCTTATTATCTTAAAGGGGTGGAGCCATCGTGGGAGCTGCTGGAGATCTATAAGGGGATGATGCCTTTCATGGGTCTTCAGATGCTGGGCGTGACGCTGGTCTATTTCTTCCCGCAGATCGTGCTCTGGCTTCCCAAGCTCCTTTTCGGTTAATAAAAAGAGCGCTTTTTGAATCATAGGTTCTTGTATCAGAAGGGAGGACGTCATGACGAAAACCGGGAAGGCGGCCGTGATGACGGCGCCCAATAAACATCTTGAAATTATGGAATACCCTCTGCCGGTCGTCGATAAGAACTGCCTTCTGGTCAAAATTACCTGCTGTACGATTTGCGGGTCTGATCTCCATACCTGGCTGGGGAAAAGAAAAAGTCCCTTGCCCATTATTCTGGGCCATGAAATCGTGGGAGAGATTGTTGAATTGGGTGCGGGGGTGACGCACGACTCCGGGGGGCGTCCGCTAAAAACCGGCGACCGCATCACCTGGACCATCATGGACAATTGCGGGAAATGTTATTACTGCCGCGAGAAGGGCCTGATGATGAAGTGCCTGGACCTGAAGAAGTACGGCCATGACAGCTGCTCCTCGCCGCCGCATTTCGTGGGAGGGTTCGCGGAGTATTGTTATGTCATGGCCGGAACCTGCGTCATCAAAATACCGGATGAATTGCCGGATGAAGTGGCGGCCCCGGCCAACTGCGCCCTGGCAACCGTCGTCGCCGGCTGGGATGCCGCGCGGCTGCAGCCCGGAGACAACGTCCTGATCCAGGGCGCCGGCACCTTGGGGATCTATGCCGCGGCGCTGGCCAAATCTTACGGATGCAATCAGATCATTGTAACTGACGTGATGGACAGCCGCCTGGAATTTATCGAGCGCTTCGGCGCCACGGACGTCGTCAATGTCAACGGCGTGAAGGACGAAGACCTCGTGAATCGGATCCAGGGCATGACGCGAGGCTTCGGAGTGGATGTGGCCGTGGAGGTGGCGGGACGGGCCGAGGTTGTCCCCGTCGGGCTGAGATGCCTGCGAAAAGGCGGCCAATACATTGAAATGGGAAACGTGTTCCCGGGGGCGACCTTTTCCTATGACGCCTCAGACATCATTTTCCGTTGGCTGACCATCAAGGGGGTCCACAATTATGATACCAAACATCTGGAATGGGGGATCGACTTCCTGCAACGCTATCAGGGCGTCTACCCTTTCAAAGACATCGTGACGCATCGATTTGCGCTGGAGGAGATCAATCCGGCGCTGGAGATGGCCCGCTCCGGAAAAGCGATCCGCGTAGCGATTAAACTTAAAGGCGACTCGCCTGCACTTGCTTAATTATAACCGGTTTTTATCAGAAAGATGATTTTAATTATTTTGACGAAGCGTTGCGGGACGATTTATCATGAGCCCTTAGTCATCAATCGGAATATAAGCGCCACCCCCAACAGGTGGCGGCCATTCCAACTAGTTTGAGCATCCTCAGCGATTCATTATTTCAGACCGGAGGAAAAAGAATGGAAAGGGAACCCGTTTTTCGCAGAAAAACCGCCATCTCCTATAAGACGGAGGAAAAAACCGTCCTGCGCGGCTACAACCTGAGCGAGCTGGCCGAGGAAGGCTATTCCTTTTGCGATGCGCTTTTCGTGCTCTACCAGGCCCGCATTCCCACGGAAGCCGAGGAGAAGATGCTGAAATACGAGATGGGCGTCTTCCTGGA
>CAZNAX010000174.1:0-6760 GCA_964570965.1 uncultured Desulfatibacillum sp. | reverse complement strand
TTTTTTAATCAATAGAAACCTGGATGTCTTGCAGGCGGTGTTATGGCTTGATATTGATGGCCCTGAAGGTGAGGGCATCAATGGTTCAAACTGTCCAAACAACTCCCACCATCTACCCGGTCATCCTGCCGGTACCGGTCGAGGCCCGCGATCTTCCCCACGGCCCAAGGATCCGTTTCCTCAGCCGCCACGCCCGTGAGGCCTTGAGGCAGTCCGCCGAACGCCTGCAGGTCGAACTGGGGCCGCTTGAAAAAGATCCCCGCGGTGCCCCCCTGCCCTGTCAGGGCTATTTCTGGTCGGTCACCCACAAGCCGGAATATGTCGGCGGCGTGCTGGCGTCGTCGCCAGTCGGCCTGGATCTAGAGAAAATCAGGCCCTGCTCTGAAGCACTCTTCCGCAAGACCGCTTCGGAAGAGGAGTGGGCGCTGGCCGATTGCAGCGACTGCGACCGACTCTTTTTTCGCTATTGGACGGCGAAGGAAGCCGTGCTGAAGACTGGCGGCGAGGGGATCAAGGACCTCTCCCGCTGCCGGATCCGGCAGGTGATCGACGCCAGCCACCTGCTCGTGGACTACGCCGGCTGCAGCTGGACGGTCGAACAGGTCTTCTTCGACGGCCATCTCGCGTCGGCGACGATCCAGGGGGCCCGGCTGGAGTGGACTTTTCCGAAGTAATCAGTCCGAAGTCGAGCCAGCTCTCAAACAGTCATCGGCACGGCGTAATGATGAAGCTATCGCCGAATCCGAACCTTGCATGTGAGCGTTTAAGCGCTATCAAGGGACCTTTTCCTGCATGCACTAAATCAGATCCTTCAGCAACAAGTGAGCCGAGCAGAGACGGATGCCATCCTTCGTCACCATGTCTATGTTTTTGTCCAGCACCACCTGGGTCGCTTCAATATCAGGAAAACGAACCTTCAAGTAACGCAGCGACGAACTGACGTCCCTGCTTGAGATCTTGCATTCGATGAATTTTACCGGGGCATCCTCCTCCATCACGACAAAATCGACTTCCCTCTTGTCGACATCCCTGAAATAGCGCAGCTCGGTATTCCTTCCTTCCCGATCCTGAAGATAAAAGACCCATTTCATCAAATGGCAGGCGACCAGGTTTTCAAAACGGGCGGCCATGTCGGGAACAACCGTCCAGTCAAGGTGGTAGTGTTTGGCCTCCTTTTTGACCGCGCGTATCTTGGCAGCGCCGAAGGGATAGATCCGAAAAATCATGTAAAGGTTTTCCAGCATCCCGATCCAGCGTGAGATGGACTGGTGCGAGACCTGCAAGTCTTCCCGCAGCGAATTCAAGGAAAGCGGCGAGCCCACGAGGTCCGGCAGGCGCAGGACCATTTTCTCGATGATCCCCACATCCTGGACATTTTCCAGGTCGGCCAGGTCACCCAGAATAACCCGGGAGCGATACTCTCGACCCCACCTCCGGGTTTCTCTTTCCGACTGCAATAAGAAAGGTTCCGGGAATCCGCCGTATTTCATCAAATCCTGAACAGTGGATAGTGTCGGGGGCGGCAGTTCGGCGCAGGACAATGGCAGCAGGCGGTAGAAATGATATCGTCCCTGGAGCGAATCTCCACCGCGGCGATAATAATCCAGCCGTGCACTGCCGGTGACCAGGATCTGCAGTTCACCACCGCGTTTGTCAAAAAGGCCTTTGACGACCTGACGCCAGCGTGAATACTTATGGATCTCATCGAGAACGAGAAGCCCAGGGCCAGCCGGAAACTGCTCACGCATGATGTTTTCTCGGTCTTCAGCCGCGTCCCAGTTGAAATACCGCTCTCCGATCTCAAAGCCTGCCTGTTTGCACAAGTGTTTGGCGAGAGTGGTCTTTCCCGACTGCCGTGGCCCTCCAATGAAAACCATCTTGCGGCCCAGATCGCTGCGCACTGAGGCTTCTATATATCTGGGAAGGTACTTGAGCATCTTGCGCTCCATCGAAAAATACAAGCGTGTAATTTACGATGGTCATTAATATATTCGCGTTTATGGTTAGTCAATCCAATCTCACGGGACAGCGAATGGAAGACCGAGCGAGTCCCTTTTCTTCTGCATTGAGGCGCTTCCCGCGCTTTTCGAGCAACAATGGGCGTTGGCCCACCGCAACGTCCGCGACCAGCTCCTTTTTGCTATTGGACGGCAAAGGAGGCTGTACTGAAGACCGGCGGCGAGGGAATCAAAAACCTTTCCCGCTGCCGAATCCGGGAGGTCCCGGACGAAGCCCACCTGCTCGTGGACTACCGCGGAACCACCTGGCCGGTCGAACAGATCATCTTCGACGAGCATGTGGCGTCCGTAGCTGGCATCGGGCTGAAGTTGGAATGGGTGCAGCCGACGTGAAGCAAGCAAAGCGGTTGGCGGCTAGACCCAATCGAAATAGGTGCCATGCCGGCAGCCTTTGCAGCAGTCGTCGGCCCGCGGATCGTACGCCTCTCGGCACCGCGGGCAGATGGCGACGGCTTCTTTTTTGGGCCGTCTGAAAAAATCGTTCACGCGGACGGGCTTGGCGGAAAGCATTGCGCGGCGTGCTTCCAGGATGCTTTTCAGCAGGGAATCCAGCGGCAGGGCGTGCTTGGGCAGCCGCTTCAGAAACCAACGGTGGAAACGCTCGATTTCCTCCAGCGCCTGAGCCGCGGGCCGGCCGCAGAGCACTCCCGAAGAAACCATAGGCAGAGTGGATGGCGTCACGGCAGTTTGGCCTCGGTGTATTTTTTCAGGATCATGAGAAATGCAAGCCCTGCGAGAGACAAGCCTAAAAACACGGCAAAGCCTTGAGAATATCCGGCTTCACCGTTCAAGCGCACGAAAATCCCCATGATCGGGGGCAGGACAAAACCGCCGAAGGCTCCCAGCCCCCCGATGATGCCGGCCGCGCCGCCGACCGCCTTGGGGGTGAACCGCGGCACCAGTTTGAAAACGGCGGCATTGGCAACCCCCATGCCGAGCGCGAGCAGCATCTGGCCTGTGAACGCCGCGGCCATCGAGGCCCCGCCGGCCAAGATCACCAAGGACCCCGCCGCAACCACCACAAACGACAGCTGGGCGACCAGCAAGCCTCCGAGCTTATCCGAAGCGATCCCGCCGAGCACCCGCAGGATGCTGGTTGCCAGCGAAAAGGCGGCCGTCAGGAGCCCGGCCTGGACGAGGCTGATCTTGAAAAAATCGGTCCAAAAGGTCGGGAACCATACCGTGAGGGCGATAAATCCGCCGAAACTGATGAAATAGAGAAAGGTCAGCACCCAGGTCCGCCAGTCCGCGCCGGCTTTGCGGATGGAATCCATGGCCTTGCCCGTCGGAACCAACTCTTCCCCGCAGGCCAGGAGCAGGGCATCGGGATCGATGTCCATGCCCATTTCCTTGTATTGAAAATAAGGTGCGTCTTTCATACGCGTGAAAACCAGCCCCGTCATTACCAGAAGGGCGGCCAGCCACAGCACGTAGGACCAGGTAAAACCGAGACTCACCACAAGAAACGGCAGCAACAATGCAAAAAGTCCGGGCGCCAGGTTTCCCAGGCCGCCGTAGACCGCCAGCGCCGTCCCCTGCTTGCGCTGGGGATACCAGTAGGAAACGGCCGGCACCCCCACCGAGAACACCGCGATGCCGCAGCCGCACAGAATGCCGAAAATCAGAAAAAAGGGGTAATGGGACGCCTGGGGCGTGCCGACGATGCTGAATACGGTGGTGATCCCGGCAACCCCTGCGGCGGCGAGCAGCAGCAGTATCAGAATCGGCTTCTTACCGCCCATGCGGTCGACCATGGCGCCGAAGGGGATCCTCAGCAGGGATCCGGTCAGCGCCGGTGAGGCCGCCAGGATGCCCATGAGAAACGGCCCGACATCCATGACCTGCTTCAGCTTGGGGACGATGGGTCCGAAAGCGGAAACGCCGGAGAACCCGGCGAAAAAGGCCAGCGTCGTCCACGCGAGGGCCGCGCGCGGGCTCGAAATCGCGTAACAGACATTCTCGTCTTCAGCCATAGGGTATCTCCTCAACTGAGGTCATTACTCAGGTCTTAAGGGTTCAGGTTTCGGGGTTCAGGAAAGAAACTGTGGCCGGGGTTTGATCGCAGTTGTCTCGTTTCGTACGAGCCGGAAGACTTCGAAGATAGAGACACCTGTTCTCGCGGGTTCCCTGAACCCTGAACCCCGAACCCTTATGTTACACCGCCTGAGGCGCCGTTTCACGGCACCCGGGTCATGCCACCACCCGCCGTCTGAAGAGCAGCGGCCGCCGGAAGATATAGAACAGAGGCACGCTCCAGATATGAACCAAGCGCGTAAACGGCGAAAAAGCGAGCAGGGCGAAGGCCGACAGGATGTGAAGCTTGTAAGCGAGCGGCACCTCCGCCATGAGGCCCGGGTCGGGTCGCAGGATGAGGATGCCGCGGATCCAGGGTGCGATGGTGTCGAGCACGTGGAAGCCCCCGAAGAACACGTCGTAGGTGCCGACGCCGGTCACAAAAGCCAGCCCGAACAGGACGGCGAAATCGGTGGCGGTCGTCATCAGGCGGATGCGCTTGATGAACAGCCGGCGCGCCAACAAGATCAAGACCCCGAAGAAGGCCGCAAACCCTACCACCCTGCCGCCGTAATGCGCGAGCGCCGTGTGAGCGGCCGTGTCGATCCCGACCATGTCGAACACGGTCTGGGGGATCAGCAAGCCGGTGGCATGACCGGCCAATGTTCCCAGAATCCCGAAATGAAAGAGGTAGGACCCGAAAAACAGGGTTTTCTTTTCGATGAGCTCGCTGCCGTGGGAGTTCCAAGCGTAGCGGTCGGTGATGTAGCGATAGGAATGGCCGACGGCGAAAACGGCCAGACACAGATACGGAAAAGCCACAAACGCGAGCAAATCGATCGTGCTCATGTCACGCTCCTGAAGCACCGGCCGGACTGGCCCCGGCCGGCCATTGGGAAACATCCGTGGTTTCGGGAAAAGCCCCGCACAGCAGCTCCAGCGGAACGGCATACGGTGAGTCGGTTTCCTTCAGCCGCCCGGAAAGAGCGGGCACGGCCGACAGGCACCGCAGAATCAGCGCGGGGGGTTGAGCCGGTGATGATGCCGCCATGAATTCGAGCATCAGGGGCAAAAAATCCGGCAGTTCGTTCACGGCCGGCTCGAACCCGGCCCGCCGGTAAACGTCCAACAGCTCCGCGAGCGCCCGGCCGCGGTCCTCGCGGTCACCCATGAGATGGTAGGTGAGGTTCAGGCTGGCCGAAGGGTTCATGTCGAAAACCGCCGTGTAATGCTCTTGGAGCTTCAGCAGGGGCTGCGCCTTCAGCAGCGCCATGAAATCGGCCAGGCGCTCCCGTACCCGGGGTTCGCCCAGACTTGCAGCCGCCGCTTCCATTTCGGGCAGGGCCTCCAGGGCTTCCGCGTCGGGGTAGACCAGGCACCGGCTCAAAAGTTTTAGAAGAAACCTCTTTTCGTCCGTCATCGCGGATACCCGCAACTTCCCTGGTCGATGTAAGGAGATGCCTCATCGATTCGGCTGACCGTAGGCAGCACGAACCGCTCGCTGTGGTAGGCGAGTGCCAGCAGCCGGTACATGTCCTCGGCCGCCCGCGGGTTCAGCCCGGCGGCGTCGAGCGCGGAGGTGTCCGCTGCTGAACCGACCCGCACCGAACGCATGTAGGCCCGCAAGGCCGCCAGCCGCTTCAGAGCCAACCGCACCGGCTCCTCGTCGCCCGCGGTAAGCAGGTTGGCCAGATACGTCACCGGGATCCGCAGCGAGTCGATGCCGTCCAGCGGTCCGGCTGCATCGATCACTGGATTCGCGGGACTCAACGGCGGCACGTACCAGACCATCGGCAGCGTGCGGAATTCCGGGTGCAGCGGGAGCGCGAGCCGCCATTCCTTGATCAGACGGTACACCGGCGAACGCCGAGCCGCCGCAAGATAGTTTTCGGCGATCCCCTGGCGTTCGGCCTCGGCGACGACCTTGGGGTCGCGCGGGTCGAGCATGACGCCGAGGTGCTCGGGGTAAACGGACCGCACGTCCGTCGCGGCCGCGGCTTCTTGAATGCGCTCGGCGTCGTAGAGTAGAACCCCGATGTAGCGGATGCGGCCGACGCAGCTGTGGGCGCAGAGCGTGGGCAGGCCGGCCTCCGTGCGGGGGTAGCAGAACAGGCATTTCTCCGCCCGGCCGGTCTTCCAGTTGAAGTAGGTCTTCTTGTAGGGACAGCCGGAGACGCAGAAGCGCCATCCGCGGCAGCGCTCCTGGTCCACGAGCACGATGCCGTCCTCGTCGCGCTTGTAGAGCGCGCCGGAGGGGCAGGAGGCGACGCAGGCCGGATTGAGGCAATGCTCGCAAAGCCGCGGCAGATAGAAAAAGAATACCTTCTTGAACTGCAGGTAGATGGAGTAGTCCAGCCCTTTGAAGTTCACGTCCCCGCCGCCGGTCTCGCTGACCCCCGCAAGGTCGTCCTCCCAGTTCGGCCCCCAGTTGATCTCCATGCTGGCGTCGTTCAACTGCGAGCGCGGCCGCAGCGACGGCTGGTGCTTCTTGCCCGGCCCGCTGACGAGTTTCCCGTAGTCGTAGGTCCAGGGTTCGTAGTAGTCGTCGATGGTGGGCAGGTCGGGGTTGTGGAAGATGCCGGCCAGCCGGCGGGCCTTGTTCCCGGCCCGGAGGGACAGCCGCCGGCCCTTCAGCACCCAGCCGCCCTTGTGGATGTCCTGGTTCTCCCACTTTTTGGGGTAGCCGATCCCGGGCTTGGTCTCCACGTTGTTGAACCACATGTACTCGG
>CAZNAX010000173.1:0-6855 GCA_964570965.1 uncultured Desulfatibacillum sp. | reverse complement strand
TCGCCGGATTTGGATGAGGTGAAGGAGATCCTGAACGACATCGTCAAGGAAAACACCCGGGCGAGCGAGGTCATCAATCGCTTGCGAGCCCTTTTGAAAAAAGAGAAAATGGAGTTCGAGCCGCTGGACCTCAACTTGATTTTGCGAGAAGTCGTCACCCTCTTGAACAGCGACGCGGCGCGGCGCAATACGAAGGTTTCTTTAGAATTAGATCTCCGGCTTCCTGCCGTGCAAGGGGACCGGATTCAACTCCAGCAGGTGGCCTTGAACCTGGTGCTGAACGCTTTCGAGGCCATGAAGGAATGCTCATTCGTTGGGCGCAGGCTGCTGATTCGGACCTGGCAGCAGGACTCCGAGATTCTGGCGGCTGTGACCGACAGTGGAAAGGGCATCTCCGCTGGAGAGACCGAAAAGATTTTCAATGCGTTTTACACAACCAAACCCCACGGCTTGGGCATGGGGTTGTCCATTTGTCATTCGATCATCAAAGGCCATCAAGGACGCCTTTGGGCTGAAAACAACCCTGACCGTGGGGCGACGTTTTATTTCAGCCTGCCTGCTGCGGCTGCTCAGAAAATATCGGTATGAAGTTGCCTTCGGCCCTCTCAACCGCGTAAATGGTTTTCTCCTTCCGATTCCTCTCGGGATAGGACCAAGGTCTTATAGCCAACCTCTCATCTTGGCTGATAATAAAGTTGTAAAGAAACCGTTCCTCATTTAAATTGGAATGCCCCGGCAGAGGTTTCAATTTGTTTCCATTCTGCCGGGCCGTTACCGAGTTCCTTCACCCGATAGCGTTCGGTTCAAGCCAGTCGTTTTGATTCCGGGCGCGAGGGCACGATCGTTTGTCGAATATTTTCATTACCGCCCACGAAGAAGAGGGAATTGAAGAGAAGGCCATGCGTGCAGGGGCCATCGGATTTCTGCATAAGCCCATAAGAGAGGAGGATTTGATCCATTTGATCGCTAAGGCGCTGCGATCCAAAGGAACCATCCACGAGACGATGCCTCGGACGTGGGCTACGGGTACAACCTCGGCGTGCTCTTCGAACTGAGTCCCCAGACCCGCGTGGGCGTCACCTACGTCTCCCAGGTCAAGATGGATTTCAAGGACGATTTGCGGTTCAAAAACCTCGATGGCACTATATTGGGGGCCGCCCTGAGGTCCTCGGGGCTGCTGGATGCTCAACTGAAAATCGACGTGACCATCCCGGCGCAGTTGTCCATAGGGGCCTATCAAGCCCTCACCGACAAGTTGGCACTGGTAGGCACAGTCAACTGGCAGAACTGGAGCAAATTCGGCGCGCCCGAGATTGCAGTGGCCGACAGCAACACGGTCACCTCCGACCTGGACTACCAGGACACCTATCACGCGGGCCTGGGGCTCTATTACCGCGTGGCCGACCCCTGGCTGCTGATGGCAGGGTTCGGCTGCGATACCTCGCCAACCTCCAGCAGCAGTCAGCGCTCACCCACCCTGCCCCTGGGCGCCACATTCACCTACTCGGCCGGCGTTCAGTACGACTGGAACAGATTTCTCTGTGGGCGCGGCCTACGCCCTGATCGACCTCGGCTCCGCCAAGGTCAATAGATCTGGAGGCCCGCTCAAGGGGGACCTTGAGGGCGAGTACGACTTCGTCCATGCGGTCAACGCTTTGCCACACATCAGTGTCGAAATGGACTCTTGCTGCCGGGGTGGAGGTCACTTCCAATGAAAAGTACGAGCGCTGCGCCAAGGTTGCTGGAGAGGTCGTCTATACCGTTACGTATTACCTCAACGAATATTTCGACGGCAAATGGAAGCCTGTGAAGTGGGCACCCTCGGAAAAATCGCCCACTGTATTGAATGTCATGGTCCAGAAGGTTTTCTTGAATACACCGACGGCATGAACCAGCAACAGGGGCACATGGAGTGCCTTCTCTGCCATACGGACCACACCCAGTAAGGAAATAGAGCAAACAGGAAAAGGAGATGCCTTGTCATGACTACCGATAAGAGATTCACAACGGTTCCTTTGAACTGTGCGAAAATCACCAGACTCGAAAAATAAGGGTGAGATTATGAAATCTTCATGGCGTGTGGGTTGGGGTCTCTTCCTGGCAGTCTTCATCCTGCTCCAGGGATGCGCCACACCGGTGGGCGTGCGCTACCTGGATTTGAAGGAGGCCAACCGCCAACTGACCGAAAGCGTCTTGTCGGACGATAAATTGAGCGCCCCGACGCTGCAGATTCTCAATCGGTCCGGCTTGGCGAAGAAGTTCCAGAGCCAACCGGCCGAGGTGATCGCCGCGCTGAACAAGGGCATCCCCACTGCCCGCGAGGCCGACCGGCTCTTTGCCCTGGCGGAGCTTTCCTTCCTGCATGCGACGAAAAGCGGTAACCGGCCCTACTTCCTCTCCGCGGCCGTTTACGCATACGCCTTTCTTTTCCCCCAGGATGCCGGCAGCATTCCCGACGCGTTCGATCCGCGCTTGCGGACCGCCGTCGATATCTACAACCAGGGGATTGCGGAAGGGTTCACGGATAAGGAATCCAAGGAAGTGAGGCTGGAGGCAGGCACTTACAAACTCCCCTTCGGAGAGCTGGTCGTTCGCATCGACCCGAACGAATTTCGGTGGGGCCCGTTCCGCATGGACCATTTCGTGGCCGCCTCCCGCCTCGGTGTGCGCGGCCTCCGCAATGATTATCGCTGGCCGGGGATCGGGTCGGCCCTGGTTGCCAGCTTGAAACACGTCCAGGGAGAACAGGAAGCGGCCTTCACCCGAGTCCCCCCGACGCTAAAAATGGCGGCGACTGCCTTCCTGAAGCTGGAAAACGTCGAAGCAGGGCTCCGTGACGGCCGGTTGGAGGGAAAACTGGCGCTCTACACCACCCTGGAAAACACATCGGTCAGCGTCGGCGGCCGCACGGTTCCCCTGGAGTTCGGGCTGACCTCCGCTCTCGCCTACACCCTGGAAGGGTCGCAGGCCTACGCGCTGGAGCTCAAGGGGCTGCTCTCGGGAGACCTCGAACTTTTCAAGGACACGGCCCGGTTCAAGGGCAACGTGTTCCTCATGGCGCCTTACCGTCACGGCCGGATCCCGCTGGTGCTCGTTCACGGAACGGCTTCCAGCCCGGCGCGGTGGGCGCAAATGCTAAACGAAATCTCCAACGATCGGGAATTGTGGAACCGGTACCAGGTCTGGCTCTTCACCTACAACACCGGCAACCCCATTCTGTACTCCGGCGGGATCCTCACGCAGGGACTCCGCAGCGTGGTCCAGGAACTCGACCCCGAGGGCCAGGATGAGGCCCTGCGGAAAATGGTGGTCGTCGGCCACAGCCAGGGGGGGCTGCTCACAAAGCTGACCGCCATCGACAGCGGAGATCGTTTGTGGGATCGCGTTTTCAACGTCCCCATCGATCAGGTCGACGTCTCGCCCGATACGCGCGAACTGCTCCAGCGCAGCTTCTACTACGAACCCCTGCCCTTTGTCCGGCATGTCGTCTTCATCTCCACGCCGCATCGCGGCAGCCATTTATCGGGAGGTTATGTCACCGATTTGCTGAGGCGCCTGATTTCGCTGCCTTTCACGCTGCTAAGCCCGCTGCAGGAGGTTTTCCAAAGGAGTCCCGAGGCCGTCACGACCGGCGCGATGAAGGCTGAAATCCCGCGCAGCACCGACAACATGAACCCCGATAGCCCGTTCATCAAAACCTTTGCGTCGATCCCCATCGCACCGGGCGTAATCGCCCACTCCATCATTGCCGTGGACAACCCCGAAGACCCGAAGGAAGAGTGGGATGACGGCGTGGTGGCCTACAGCAGCGCCCACATCGATGGTGTCGCCTCCGAGCTCATCGTCCACTCCGGCCACTCGGCGCAGGAATCGCCGCTGGCTATCGAGGAGGTGCGCCGGATCCTCGTTGAGAATCTCAAGGACTGAGGAGGCAAACGATGGTGAGTGCTTTAAAGTACGTTGGGGTATTCATTTGCGCTGCAGTCGTCATCCTCATGACGGCCTGGGGGGCGTTGGCGATCAGGTATTCGAACCTTTCGGAGAACTATGTGCGCACCGGCTTGGCCGGCCTGTTTGTGCTGGCCACCCTTCTGGCGTTCGTCTTTCTTCCCCGGCGGCTGAGAACCTTGGCCGGGTTTCTCGTGGTTTTTGCCGGCATAGTGGTCTGGTGGTTGAGCATCCCGGCTTCGAACGAACGGCACTGGCAGGCGCACGTGGCCGTTCTGCCCTATGCCACGGTTAGGGGCGAGCAGGTCACGATCTACAACATCCGCAACTTGAACTACCGGACCGAGACGGACTTCGACGTGCGCTACTACGACAGGACCTTCGACCTTAACCAGCTTGACTCGGCTGATTTGATCGCGGTCTACTGGATGGGAGATGCGATCGCCCACATCATGGTAAGTTTCGGGTTTCAGGAGAAGGACTTCGTGACCTTCTCGATCGAAACACGCAAGGAACAGGGCGAGGAATACTCGACCCTCAAGGGGTTCTTCAAACAGTACGAACTGATCTTCATCGTCGGCGACGAGCGCGACCTGATCCGGGTGCGTACCGACTACCGCAAACCGCCGGAGGACGTGTACCTCTATCGGGGCCGCATGACGCCGGAGAACTCCCGGAAGTTCTTCATGGAGTATGTTCGACAGATCAACTCCATGAAGGAAAACCCCGAATGGTACAATACGCTCACCACGAACTGCACCACGGACGTGGTGCGGCTCATCCGTGCCTATGGCGGTCAGGCTCGCTACAACTGGAAGGTGCTGCTCTCCGGCTATGCCCCCCAGTATGCGTACGAAAACGGATCGCTGGATACGCGCATCCCCTTCGAGGAACTCCGGAAACTTAGTTACATCAACCCCAAAGCCCAGGCTGTCGGCGACGATCCGGAGTTTTCGCGCAAGATACGCGAGAGTCTGCCGCGACCGCAATCGAATCGATAGCAACAGCTGCAATGGTGACAACTTAAGAGACATGCTCCAAATGTGTATAGGGGATTTATTGCGTTTGTTGGCAACCGCACCAATTCACTTATAGGATTGGCACCTGCACTCCTGGGAGTGATGTGCCCCCAACCAAATTAGGAGGTTTCCATGAAAAGACAGTATTTTTTGACCATGTTGCTGCTTGTGCTCTTCTTAGCGCTTGGCTGCGCCTCGACCAAGGTTTCTGACCGCGAGAGGTACTCAGCCGGGAAGCTCCCGCGGCCCGCCCAAGTGATCGTGTATGATTTTGTAGCAACCCCCGATGGTGTCGCCCCTGACTCGGCCCTTGCTGGACAAACGGCGGCACCGGCCACACCGCCGACAGCCGAGCAGGTCGAACTGGAAAAGCAGCTTGGTATGCAAGTAGCCGAGGAGCTTGCCGCCAACATCCGGGCGATGGGCCTCTCTGCCGTCCGGGCGACCTCCCAGACGGTTTCCCAGGTAAACGATATCATGATTCGCGGCTATCTATTGTCGGTTGAAGAGGGAAGCCAGCTGAAACGCGTGACCCTGGGGTTTGGCTCCGGTGCCTCCGAGCTTAAAACATTGGTCGAGGGCTACCAAATGACGGCAAGCGGTCCCCGCAAGCTCGGCCAAGGATCGATCGATGCCGGGGGAGGAAAGGTGCCCGGCGGTGCCCTTGGCGTTGCAGCCCTTTTGGTGACCCATAACCCTGTAGGGCTCGCCGTCCAGGCCGGTGTGCAGGGATACGGGGAATATTCCGGGAGTGCCAAGATCCAGGGCCGGGCCAAGCAGACCGCCAAGGAAATAGCCGACCAGCTCAAAATCCGTTTCAAAGAGGAGGGCTGGATTCAATAGAAGCGGCCAAGCCACCTACAACAGCAACCGGAAGCAAGCCTGGGGCAGGTGTAAAAGGGGCTGCACGTGGCGCAGTCGTAGGCGAGGTTGTTGCCGACGATGCCAAGACAGGAGCTGCTGCCGGTGCAGTGGCCGGGCGCAGCCAGAGCCGCAGGCAAAATATGGCTGCCTCCCAGCAGGCAACACAACAGCAGCAGGAAGCGGTCCAGCAGCAGCAAGCAGCCTTCCAAAAGGCCCGCGCGGCCTGCCTCGAAGGAAAGGGGTACACCGTCAAATAGTGTCGGGTGGTAGTTCTTGCATCCGGAGATACGCTTGGCTGTGGCGGTGGCGGCGCAGAGGTCAAGCAAACAACCCAAAGGTGCAAGATTTTCTGATATTCAGATAGGTTGCGAGTCAGGCACGCTATTTTTATCCTATGGGAATCAAAAAGGGCTATACGGAAAGTTTTTTCTTGACACATCAATAAAATATCGGATATATCGGATATCAATATATTTCATTACAAATAATGAATTTTATTTATTTTATGTTTGTGTATAGTTTTCCCAAAACAACCGGCGGGAATGAGATAGGCAGATAGATTTTCAAATACATAACAATTCTGGATAGATAGATCCAAGGAGAAGGAAATGAATATAGTGGTCTTGGTGAAACAGGTGCCGGACACAGAGTCATTAATTGAGATTAACGCGACTGCCGACGAAATCAAAACGGACAATTTAAAATGGATCATGAACCCCTATGATGAGCTGGCAGTTGAAGAAGCGATCCGGATTAAGGAGAAACAGGGAAATGGCAAGGTTACAGTTCTCAGCTTCGGAACCGAGCGCGTGACGTCTGCGATCCGAACGGCGCTTGCCATGGGCGCCGATGAAGGATTGTTGGTTAGTGACCCTGCGCAGGGAAAATCAGACGCACTCCTTACTGCCAAAGTATTAGCCGCTGCATTGAAAACCATTTCATTTGATTTGATCATCGCTGGGCAACGTGCCTTGGATGATGACAACTATACCGTCCCCTCCGCAGTTGCAGAATACTTGGGAAT
>CAZNAX010000172.1:0-6885 GCA_964570965.1 uncultured Desulfatibacillum sp. | reverse complement strand
ATTTTATGCGATTTGTCCGCAGTTGATACCAATTGATAGCATTTGACACTTCGATGCAGTTTTTTTCTTTCGATTATTGAGCCGATGGCGCATGCTGAGCCCTGATGCAAATGGAGTTTGATTGAAAATGGCAGAGAACTACCATATATTAAACTGCAGGAAGGTTCTGGAGGTGGTTCGACTGCGCGCAGCCGCGTAGGGCAAATTCGCCAGCTAATGGAGGGCAAATCCCATGTTCATGTCGTTGATCCGCAAGCGCCGAAGCATTCGTAGATTTCTGGATAAACCCGTTGAGAAAGAGAAGCTCGACCTTCTGGTAGAGGCGGCGCTGCGAACGCCCTCCTCGCGCGGCGTCAATCCCTGGCATTTTGTGGTGGTGACGGACCGTGAGATGCTGGCTCGGCTATCCCAGACCAAGGAGCATGGGTCGGCGTTTCTGAAGAACGCCGCAGCCGGCATCGTGGTGTGCGCCGATGCATCCAAATCCGACGTGTGGGTGGAGGATGCCTCCATTGCCACCACCATCATCCACCTGGCAGCGGCGTCCCTGGACCTCGGGAGTTGCTGGATCCAGATCCGTGAACGCATGCACGCGCCGCAGCAAACCGCGGAGGCGTATGTGGCGGAGCAGCTCCGGCTTCCAGCCGGGCTCAAAGTGCAGGCGATCGTGGCGCTCGGCTACCCGGACGAAAACAAGATAGCACATGCGCGCGAATCGCTTCCCGATGCTCAAGTGCATGCGGGGTTCTATGGCACCCCGTATCGCTGACCCACCTTCATGAATGGGGTTCCGGTCACCTGTCAGTCAACCAATCGCTGTTAAAGCCTGCGCGCATTTTGCCGATTACGTCTGAGAGGTGAATCTTTTCTTCCGCTCCCTCTTTTCTTCTGACACAGGGGAGAAGGGAGATCGGAAATCGGCTCCCATGGGATTGAAGGGTATCAAGCGCGGCCAATGGTCTGGATTATCGTTGCGGTAATGGGGGTGGCGATCGGGTTGTTTTTCCTGGCGAGGCGTTCTGAAAAAGGAAAGCCGGCCCAGGCGGCCTTGCCTTACCAAAAAACCGAGGGCGGCCTCTTCAGCCACGCCGAACGCTCGTTTCTCAGCGTTCTCCAGCAGGCCGTCGGAAAGCATGCCGTCGTATTCGGGAAAGTCAGAGTCGCCGATGTCGTCCAACCGAAAGCCAGCCTCGGCCGCCATGCGCGGCAAACAGCCTTGAACAAGATCGCTGGCGCGCACTTTGATTTTTTGCTTTGTGATATCGAGGACCTATCGGTAGCTTGCGTCATTGAACTGAGCGATGGGTCTCAGCCCTCAAAGCAGCGGCAACAACATGACGCATTTCTCAAGGAGGTCTGCGCTGCGGCCGGGGTTCCATTGATTCAAGTCCCAGCCCAATCAGCCTACATCATCTCCGCGGTCAAGCGGCTGCTTCCACGCTACCTTACGATCAAAGATACGCCGGCCCCGGAGTCTTCGCCCGACCTGTCGCCTCAAAAACCCGAGCTCAACAAAAAACTCTGCCCAAACTGCTCGGCCGTGATGGTAAAACGCATGGCCAGGACTGGAAAACACGCCGGAAAGCCGTTCTGGGTCTGCAGCGCGTATCCGACCTGCAATACGATGGAAGCCGTCACCGCACGAAAGCGGAGCCCCGGCCGGCAGGGCAATATCGCATCATAAGCGTTGTTCTGGCCCCGCCATCGAAGGCGGCCATCCATGGTCGAAACAATAGTAAACTGTCTGGAGCGGCAGGCGGAACTCCTCGACATCCTTGCGAACGGAATCAGGCTCCTCCCGGTCGATTAAAATCCTTTCAAAGAAACCTGCGATCGTATCCATGTCGGCCTCCGTCAGCCCCAACCGCGTGACCTCGATGGTGCCGATCCGCAGCCCGCCGGGATGATCCCAATTTTCGGGCGAATCGCCCGGAATGAGGTTTTTGTTGGTGATGATGCCGGCCCGAGCCAGCTCTTCCGCAACGCTCAACCCTCCGCCGAACTTCCTGACATCGGCGATCACCTGGTGGGTTCGGGTGTAGCCGCGCTTGGCCCCGAGAACCGGAATCCCCCTCCGGTCCAATGCCTTGGCGAGTGCCTGGGAATTTTTTACGATCTGGGCCATATAACCATTGCCGAACTCAAGCATTTCAGCGGCGGATACGGCTAATGCGGCCACCCGGTTGACCTGGTGCGTGGCAACCAGCACCGGAAAAATCGCATCCGTCAGGGGCTGGGTCAAATCCGGGTCGTTCCACAAGATCATGCCGCTCTGCGGTCCGCTGAAGGTTTTGCCGGCCGAGCCGGTCAGCACGGCCGCGCCTTCATCGAGCGGATCCTGGAACTGCCCCCCCGCGATCAGGCCGGCCTGGTGGGCGCCGTCGAAGAAAAACCGGCCGCCCCATTCGGAAATCACCGCGCTCATCTCCCGCACCGGCAGAGGAAACAGCGTCATGGACATGCCCAAGGCCACCAGCCTGGGCTTCTCGCGGCGCGCGGTCCGGGTGAACGATGCAAGGTCGACATCCAATTCGACCGGGTCGAACGGAACATCGACGATCCTCAAGCCGCGCATTCCCGCCGGGCCGTCCAGCCGGTTGCTGGAATGTCCTCCGAACGGCTGGGGTGCCGCCATGATGGTATCCCCCGGCTTGACCAACGCATGATAAACGGCCATGTTCCCGAGCATGCTGCCCATCAGACGGTGGTCGGCATAGCGGCACCGGAAGGCGCGCTTTAAGAGCTCCACGCACAGGGACTCGACCTCATCGATGTATTGGGTCCCGGCGAACCAGCGATTGACCCGGCCGATGTGCCCTTCGGCCGCGCGGGTGCCGATCTCGGCCGAAAGCAGTTTGCGCACGGTCGGGCTGGTGGGCGCCTCGGGGGCCAGAAGGTTCAGGCAGCGCTTGCCGCGCCATTCCTCGTTGCGTTGCACCGCCTTCAGGACGGCATCGGCCATTTTTCGCGGGGCTGCCGCTTGGTCCAGAATGGATTGGGCAGCCTTTAGAATTTCACGGTCATGGACCTCGAAAGCCTTTGCATCGGATCTCGCCATCATGATTTCACCTCTTTTGGGGTCTGCAGTTGGCGTTACGGGAAAGAAACGCTAACAAACGGTCGGAAGCCCGGCTCAGATGCTGTTGCAGGATCTTGACCCCGCGCGCCGCATCTTTTTTTTGACAGGCTTGGAGAATCTTTTTGTGTTCGGCTTGAGATTGCTCTCGAGCGGATAACTCCTCCAGGTAGATCACGAGATACCGGGCAACGTTGTTATGCAGCATCTGCAGGGTGCTCAGGAACCGCGGCCATTGAGCGCTCTGATACAGGGTCGAGTGGAATTCCCAGTTGAGCTCGCTCCACTGCAGGCGGTCGTCTTCGGCCTCGCTGATGTCCAAAACGCTCGCCGCCCGAATCAAGTCTGCCGGCCGCAGGTTGGGGATGGCCCTTTCGAGCACCTTGGTTTCCAGAGCCATCCGCATCATATAAATTTCCTCGACCTCAACCGGCGACAATTCCGAAACAACGAATCCGCGATTGGGGGCAAATACGATCAAGCCCTCGGCCTTGAGCTGCACCAGCGCCTCCCGTACGGGGATCTTGCTGACGCCAAACTGCTCGGCGATTTGGTCCTGTCGCAACGGCTGGTTGGATTCGAACCGCCCTTGCAGAATGGCACTGCGCAAGGAGGAGGCGATCAGCTCCGGCGTGTTGCCCGGGTTCTTGATTGCGATGGAGACGGCGTTGGACATATTCATTTTTGTATAATCGTATACGTTTCTTGTCAACCCCCTTGTCACGCGAAGGCATCTTGGCTATAAGCGACCTGCCCCGCCCGCGGCGGCAGGGATTTTTACCTTTGAGTAACTGGGTTGAAGTCAATTGGAAAAGCATTTTTAATTTTTTATCTTGAATCGGAAAACCAATGCTGGGAACCGTAGTCAATACGTTGGCCATTATCGCAGGCAGCCTGTTAGGCCTGCTTCTCCGGGGCGGGATACCCAAGAAGTTTAGCAATATCATCATGCATGCCATTGGGCTTGCGGTCGTGTTGATTGGCATCAAAACCGCCCTGAAAACCGACGACATCCTGATCGTCATCGTCAGTCTTGCCCTCGGGAGCTTGCTGGGAGAGCTGCTCCGAATCGAAGACAGGCTGGAACGGTTGGGCAATTGGCTTGGAACCGCGCTGTCCAAGGACAGTGAAGGCCTCTCAAAGGGGTTTGTTAGCGCCAGCCTTCTCTACTGTGTGGGAGCCATGGCGATCGTGGGCTCCATGGAAAGCGGGCTTTCCGGGAATCACCAGACGCTTTTTGCAAAATCCATTCTCGACGGGGTTGGTTCGATCCTATTTGCCTCGACGCTCGGAATCGGTGTCTTGTTTTCCGCTGCTTCTGTTTTCATTTACCAGGGCTTCATTACCCTGAGCGCCGGTTTTATCAAGCCGTTCCTGTCGCCCGACGTAGTCTCTCAAATGTCTGCCGTCGGAGGTCTTCTCATTCTGGCGATTGGAATCGGTCTTCTGGAAATCAAGAAAATAAAAATCGGCAACATGCTCCCGTCCATATTCATACCGCTCTGCTACCAAGTTTTAAAACATTGTTACGAGGCTTTCATATAGACACCCCTGCCGGTGAGTCCTCATTTTCATGCTACTCCGTTCAAATGATACGTCCGAGGATGCTCAACATCCAGATGATCCTTGATGATGAGGATTTTTTTGCGTAGAAAGCGATAACCCTACTTTTTATTTCGGTTTTCTGGAATCTGTGGTATCAATTCTCAGAATCAAGCAACCCACCTTAATTCAGCCGTTTTTTTTCCCAGCCCGATAAGGCAAGAGGCCATGTATGGCTGACATTTTCATCAGCTACGCCCAAGAGGACCGCTCAAGAGTATCGCCACTCATAAAAGCCCTCGCAGATTATGGCTGGTCTATTTGGTGGGATCGCACCATTCCGGCAGGTAAAACCTGGCGTGAGGTAATCGGCGAGGCGCTGGAAAACGCACGCTCGGTTGTTGTGGTGTGGTCCAAAGAGTCGGTCAAATCCAGATGGGTGCAGGAGGAGGCTGATTGGGGTCTTGAGCGGAAGATCCTGATCCCGATCTTGTTCGATGAGATTAGACCCCCATTGGGGTTTGGTGCTATTCAGGCAATAAACCTTGCAAATTGGAACCCCACGCAATCCTCTTCGGATTTTGAGAAACTCATTGCCGACATTTCTACAATTCTCGGCCCTCCTCCAAGACATGTCGAAAAGGGGGAGGAGGAAGCGGATAACGTAAAAAAAACGAAATCCGACAAAATTTCAAAAGCGCCTGCGCTTGTATCGCCCAACACCGAACCCGTCCAGGAGAAACGACGAATCGATGCTGTCGCCCCGAGCAATGCAAGGCTTGGTCAGAGCATGGATGTGTTTCTCCAGGTAAGATTCCCCGAGTCTGAGTACCTTTCGATAAAAGATTGGCCGTTAAAGGTCAGACCCCCCTCGATTGCGCAGGCGTCCAAGTTAACAAACGTAAAGTACTCCAGGAGTAATCAGGGGAATTTAAATCCTGCTTGCCTGCGGATAATAGTTGTTGCGCCTGAGTTTAAAATCGAAGGGGAAGCGGAAAAGAAAATTGAGATAGTTCCAAAAGAGTTCTCCGATCTCATCTCATTTCAACTGACTCCTAAGTCGCTAGGCGAACAAAGAATAATGGTCAAGGTCTACGATGAAAATGGCATTTCTGTGGGAGAACTTCCGGTAGAGACCAATGTCAATGATACAAAGAAGCCACTGGTGAACGAGGCCGCGATAGTTGTCTTAGATCTCAATGTGTTGATACTTGTAGAACCAGCCGTTGCCAGGGAGGGAATGGAACGCCGAGCAGACTTCGAAGAAATCAACTACATGCCAACTGCTGAACCATTTGAAAAAGAAATCGAATTAAGGGAGCTGCCAAGAAAGCGTTCTGCATCCAAGCTTGGTATTTTGAGTGCCTTAACTCTGCTAATTGCCGCTGGATCGACATGGATGTTTGTGCAACAGAAGACAGTCTCAAGGCCCACCGATTCAGGGACGGTTGTTGTGCCACAGCCACCTGTTGCAGCCAAACCAGCCGATCAATCGCCTCCAAAGAGATTCACAAACAGCATCGGCATGGAGTTTATCCTCATACCGTCTGGATCCTTTACCATGGGCAGCAATTTGGGACGTGAAAGTGAAAAGCCGCCGCATCATGTCAAAATCTCTCAATCCTTCTATCTTCAAACGACCGAAGTCAGCCAGGGGCAGTGGAAAAAAGTGATGGGAAATAACCCTTCATCTTTTAAAGAATGCGGAGACGACTGCCCGGTTGAACAGGTTTCCTGGGATGATGTGAACAAATTTGTAAAAAAACTAAACGTGATGGAAAGAACCGATAGATACCGCTTACCTTCTGAGGCCGAATGGGAATACGCCTGCCGAGCGGGAAAAATCACCGAGTTCTCATTTGGCGATGACGCAAGCAATCTTGCTGAATATGCCTGGTATGATGGTAATTCCGAAGAAGCGACTCATAAAGCAGGTGCTAAAAAACCCAATCCCTGGGGGCTATATGATATGCACGGTAATGTTTGGGAGTGGGTGGAAGACGACTGGCACGACTGGTACGATGGTTCACCGGCCGGCGACCAGGCATGGGTTGATAAACCGAGGGACTCACGCCGCGTAATTCGCGGCTGCAGCTGGGAATCTGTTGATTTTGACTGCCGGTCGGCTACGCGCTTTGGCGAACAGAACGCAAACCGCAGTTTCTCGTTAGGCTTCCGCGTCGCCAAGTCTGTTGCGCTTGGCCAATGATTTCTTAATTCGTTTCCAATACGGCCAACCAATGATATCAGGTGATACGAGATTATCA
>CAZNAX010000171.1:0-6908 GCA_964570965.1 uncultured Desulfatibacillum sp. | reverse complement strand
CGGACAATCTGGTCATCGAAGTGGCCCAGCACCTGGGCGACAATGTCGTGCGCACGATCGCCATGGACGTCACGGACGGCCTAGTGCGGGGCATGCCCGCGAAAGACACGGGCAACCCGATCCTGATGCCGGTCGGCAAGGCAGCGCTCGGCCGTGTGCTAAATGTCGTCGGACGTCCCGTGGACGGCCTGGGTCCGGTGAGCCAGGAGAAGATGCGGCCGATCCACCGCGCCGCTCCCAAATTCACCGAGCAGGACACCACCGTGCGCGTGCTTGAAACCGGCGTCAAGGTCATCGACTTACTGGTACCCTTTCCGCGCGGCGGCAAAATGGGCATGTTCGGCGGCGCTGGCGTGGGCAAGACCGTCATCATGATGGAGATGGTTCATAACATCGCCATGCAGCACGGTGGCATTTCCGTGTTCGCCGGCGTGGGCGAGCGCACCCGCGAGGGCAACGACCTCTATCACGAAATGAAGGCCTCCGGCGTTCTGCCCAAGGCATCGCTGGTCTACGGCCAGATGACCGAGCCTCCGGGCGCCCGGGCGCGGGTTGCCCTCTCGGGCTTGACCGAGGCGGAATACTTCCGGGACGAAGAGGGACAGGACGTACTGATCTTCATCGACAACATTTTCCGTTTCACCCAGGCCGGTTCCGAGGTGTCGGCGTTGCTCGGGCGCATGCCTTCAGCTGTCGGCTACCAGCCGACCCTGGCGGTGGACTTGGGCGAGTTGCAGGAGCGCATCACCTCCACCGACAAGGGGTCGATCACCGCTGTGCAATGCGTGTACGTGCCGGCCGACGACCTGACCGACCCGGCCCCGGCCACCACGTTTGCGCACTTGGACGGCACCGTGGTGTTGTCCCGGCAGATCGCCGAGCTGGGCATTTACCCGGCGGTCGATCCGCTGGACTCCACCTCGCGCATCCTGGATGCCAGCTACATCGGTGAAGACCATTATCGCACGTCCCGCGCCGTGCAGCAGATCCTGCAAAAATACAAGGAGCTGCAAGACATCATCGCCATTCTCGGGATGGAGGAGCTCTCCGACGAAGACAAGGTCACAGTCTCCCGCGCGCGCAAGATTCAGCGTTTCCTATCCCAGCCGTTCCATGTGGCCGAAACCTTCACCGGCAAGGCCGGCAAGTATGTCAAGATCGAGGACACGGTCCGCGCATTCAAAGAGATCTGTGAAGGCAAACACGACGACATTCCCGAGCAGGCCTTTTACATGAAGGGCGGCATTGAAGAAGTCGTGGCGGCCGCCAAAGAAATGGCATCCGCAGAATAACTCCGAGGTGGCGTATGGCTGGTTCCATCCGACTGGAAATTGTCACACCCGAGAAGACGGTCATAAGTGAAGATGTGCAGATCGTCATGGCTCCGGGTGTGCTGGGAGAGTTCGGTGTTCTCATCGGACATACTCCCTTTTTGACGGCTCTTAAAACTGGCGCTGTGCGCTATGCGGACAGTCAAGGTGGCGAGCACATGGTCTTTGTCAGCGGAGGATTTGCTGAAGCCCTGCCACAGAAAGTGACGATTCTGGCAGAGTCTGCCGAGCGGCGCCGAGACATTGATCTCGAACGAGCCCGGGCGGCTTTAGAACGTGCCCAAAAGCGACTGGCCGAGCAGCGAAGCAAGGAGGATCACGATTTCGTTAGAGCCCAAGCAGCACTTCAAAGGGCGCTGATCCGTATGAGAATCGCTGAGAACCGCTCCTCGCATTAGAAGAATTCTGCGCGAGCAGTCGGTTTCAACCAACGATTATCATAGCCAGAGGGCAAGCCTGAAGGGTTTGCCCTCTGCTTTTTGACGCGGCCATCCATATTCGACTCGTCGATGGGAAGAAGAGCAAGGATGTCAGCCAGAATATGCCGATGACGGTCTCGGCTGATGAAGGAAAAGTATGGATCGTCCACTTGCTGTCATTATATTAGCCGCCGGGCTCGGCAAACGCATGAAATCCGATCGAGCCAAGGTCCTGCATGAGGTGTTGGGAAAACCCATGGTCGTCTACGTGGTGGAAGCCGCCATCCCCATTGCAGGAAAAGCGGTTATCGTTGTGGTGGGAAACCAAGCGGAAGAGGTTCGGCGAGCAGTGGCTTGCCGGGCGGAGGTGATATTCGCTCATCAGGATCAACAGTTGGGCACGGGGCATGCTGTGAAATGCGCGCTGCCTCATCTGCCTGCAAGGTGCGAGGATGTCATGGTGCTATGCGGGGACGTGCCTATGGTCACAACAGCGACCCTGAAAGCCCTGGCGGACAAGCACGTGGAAGGCAGCCGGGATGTCACCTTGCTGGCAGTGGATATAGACCGTCCAAGCGGCTACGGTCGCATTCTCTTAGCTCCGGATGGTCAAGTATACGGAATCGTTGAAGAGGCTGACGCCAGTCCAGAGCAGCGGGCAATCCGAACGATCAACTCTGGAATCTATTGCATTAACCGGCGGTTTTTAGAGAAAGCGCTGCCGCAGCTAACCAATGAAAATGTCCAGGGTGAATATTACTTGACCGATATTATTCGCATCGGTTACGAATGGGGACGAAATGTAGGTGCAACCTGGGCGCTCGACCCTATTGAGATTTTGGGTATAAACACCCCTCAGGACCTCGCCCGAGTGGAGAAGATCCTGAAGGGCCGGGCTGCGGATATGGCTTGACTTTTAATCAGGTTACGGATTAGAGTAAAAACATTACGTTAGAGAGGACTCGGGCGATTGGAAAGTGATGCGCTGTTCAGTCAATTTGGCGAAATCGAGGCCAAGGTCGAGAAGCTTCTCGATCTATGCAGGTTGCAGCAGACTTCCAATTCTGAGCTTCATCAAAGGGTTAAGCAACTAGAGGAGGAACTTCACCTAAAGAACGAATCGGCTCAACGCCAGACCGAAGAAAAGGCGTTGATTCGGTCGCGAGTCGACAATTTGTTAGCCAAACTTGAAGACCTGACCCGTTTCTAACATGCGGCTGGCGGGGAAAAGGTTCGGAGCGGTGGTTATTGGACCAATTTGTTACCATAGAGCTTTTCGGGCAACCGTACACGTTCAAGGCCGATATCGAAGCTGCCAAGGCCAGGGAGGTGGCGGATTTTCTGGTCCGTGAAGTGAATAAGATTCAGGATCAGCAAACTGCTAAAATCCCACATATTTCCAAGTTGACGATCTTGATCATCGCCGCGCTAAGCATGGCGCATCAGATCTTGCAGCTGAGAAAAGATACGGGCGAAATCGTCGGCCATATTTCGAATCGTTGTGAAGAACTGAATCAAATGCTTGACGAAGGAATGAAGCCGTTAGCATCCCTTCGGCATTATGGATAACTTGAACGTACCGAAACGCCCACTTCTCTAGCCTTACCGTCTACACCCTCTCCTGCCACGGTCTGCAGCTTAAGCAGACGTCAAGACCTTGATTTGCGCCTGTGCATCGAACTTACTGACTTGGTTGGCCTGGCCGTTTTTGGAGTAAAGAACGGGCCTAAAAAGGCTGTGACTATTTTGGCGATGTGGCCTTTCTATTCCGCTAGCCGAAAGAAACTTATTTTTTGAACTCGGGCAAAATACGCCTTGGGAGACATACATGATGAGTGAAGGAATCATTCTTGGAATCGTCGGTTTGATCGCCGGATTTGTTGTGGCTTTCTGGGTTAAAGGTCGGATCGTATCTCAGAAAGTCGAAGCGGCCGAGAAAGAAGCTGCCCGGATTATCGAGGAATCTCGTCACAAGGCGGACACGCTGATCAAAGAAGCTGAAGTGCAAACCAAAGACACGCTTTTCAAATTGAAAAGCGATTTTGATCTTGAAGCACGGGAAACTCAGCTGGAAATCAAGAAGCGCGAAGCGCGGTTGGTTCAGAAAGAGGAAGCCTTAGACCGCAAGATCGAGCAGGTTGAGTTTCGTGATCAAGATCTGAGCCGCCGCGAACGGCAGACCCAGAAACGCGAGCAGACAATTGAGGCGCGTGAACTGGAATATACCACCCTGATCGATGAACAAAAACGTCAGTTGGAGCGAATCTCCGGGCTGACCGCAGAGCAGGCCAAGGAGTTGCTCATCCGCGCCATGGAAAATGAGGCTCGCTTCGAGGCCGCCAAGCTCGTTAAGAAAATTGAGAACGAAGCCAAGGAAGAAGCCGATAAAAAATCGAAGAAGATCATGGCTACCGCCATCCAGCGCTATGCGGCCGATTATGTAGCCGAAAGAACTGTCTCGGTAGTCCCATTGCCGAACGATGAAATGAAGGGGCGGATCATCGGAAGGGAAGGGCGCAATATTAGAGCGCTGGAGGCTGCTACTGGGATTGACCTAATTATCGACGATACGCCGGAGGCGGTGATCCTATCCGGATTCAATCCAGTTCGTCGGGAGGTGGCGCGCTTATCGCTCCAGCGGCTCATCTCGGATGGTCGGATTCATCCGGCGCGAATCGAGGACGTAGTCAAGAAAGTGGTCCAGGAAGTTGATCAGACCATAAAAGAAGCAGGAGAACAGGCGGCTTTTGATTTGGGCATCCACGGCATGCACAACGAGTTGATCAAATATATCGGCCGACTGAAATTCAGAACTAGCTATTCCCAAAATGTTCTCCAGCACTCCATTGAGGTTGGGTTTCTTTCAGGGATCATGGCCTCAGAGCTTGGGCTGAACACCAAGCTGGCGCGGCGTATGGGGCTCTTACATGACATTGGCAAGGCCATCGATCATGAGGTGGAGGGGCCGCATGCGATTATCGGATCGAAGCTAGCGAAAAAATACGGAGAAAGCCCTAAAGTGGTGCATGCAATCGCATCCCACCATGAGGATGTGCCACCGAACTCCGTATATGCCTATTTGGTTCAGGCGGCCGATGGCCTCTCAGGCGCTCGACCGGGGGCGCGCAAAGAACTGCTTGAAAATTACATCAAACGTCTGGAGGACTTAGAGAAGATCGCCAATGGGTTCAAGGGCGTCGCCAACACCTACGCAATCCAGGCTGGACGGGAGCTGAGGGTGCTTGTTGAAAGCGAAAACGTATCTGACGACGAGGCCGTTCTGCTAAGCAAGGACATTGCTCGTAAGATCGAGGAGTCATTGAATTTTCCTGGTCAGATAAAAGTGACAGTAATCCGGGAGACGCGTGCGGTGGAATTGGCAAACAAGTAAGCTGGCTGCGGCATGGTTCGAGTCAATCGGGTAGGAAACCAACGTGTCACACACATTCATAGCCTTGTGAACGATTTTCCCGATGATGAGAAAATGAGTTCGTCGGATGCGACCTTAGGGAGGGAAACCTTATTTCATGGCCAACCTGTTGGATACTTTAAGAGAACGAGGTTTCATCGATCAAACGACGCATGATCAGGAGCTAAAAGATTACTTTAGTGCACCGGGAGCAACTGGGTACATTGGGTTCGACCCCACGGCGTCCAGCCTGCATATCGGCCACCTGGTGCCCATCATGGCGTTGGCCCACATGCAACGCGCAGGACACCGGCCGGTCGCCCTGGTAGGTGGCGGCACCGGATTGGTGGGGGATCCTAGCGGCAAGACCGAGATGCGCAAAATGCTAACGCTGGAAGATGTCGAACGTAATGCCTCCGGTATCAAGCAGCAGTTATCGCGATTCCTGGACTTCAGCAATGGCAGAGCCCTCCAGCTTAACAACGCCGAATGGTTAATTCCGCTTGAGTACATATCTTTTTTGAGAGATATCGGCCGCCATTTTTCTGTCAACCGTATGATAAAAGCAGAAAGCTACAAACTGCGACTTGATTCCGAAGAAGGGCTGAGTTTCATTGAGTTCAACTATATGGTGCTACAGGCTTATGACTTTTTAGAACTCGCTCGAAGGCATGACTGCCGCCTGCAAATGGGGGGGCGGGACCAGTGGGGTAACATCGTGGCTGGCGTCGAGCTTATCCGGCGGGTGGACCAAAAATCAGCCTTTGGTATCACCTTTCCCCTCATTACTACCAGCAGCGGTGAGAAAATGGGAAAGACCGCTAAAGGGGCTGTTTGGCTCGACCCGACGAGAACCTCGCCTTACGAGTACTATCAGTATTGGATCAACACAGATGACCGAGACGTGGCAAGGTTCCTTGCTTTGTTCACCTTCCTGCCGTTAGAGGAGATAGCGGCCGTCGAACGTTTGGAGAATGGTGTCCTCCTCAATGCCGCTAAGACGATTTTAGCTTTCGAAGCGACCCGGTTGGCCCACGGTCGTGAGCAGGCGCTGTCATCTTTGCAGGCAGCTCAGCGCCTGTTCGGCCACCGGAGGATGCCATCAGAAGTCCTATCGTCCAGTGAGGTCCCGCGCCGACCGTCTGATTCAGGGCCAAACGGTATTCCTTCCTCAACGATCCGGCTGGATCGGCTGGCGGCTGGAATTCCGGCGTTTAGGCTTTTTCATGATATTGGTTTGGCAGCCTCTGGTGCCGCTGCGCGACGGCTTATTGATCAGGGCGGCGCATATATTAACGGGAAGCGGATTGATAGCCATGAGCAACTAATCACCGATAGGGATGCGACCGATGAAGGCTCATTGGTGCTGCGCTCAGGGAAAAAGCGTTTTCATCGCCTGTGTATTGAAAAATAATTTAAATTATTTCTTGACAAACAATTTAGACCCATATAAGTATACAAAGTTTTTGACCGGCTGAGTGGATAGAGCGCTGCGCCAATAAAAAAGAGCAAATTTATAAAAAAAGTTCTTGACACCTCGGCTAAGATTGGTATATTAAGTTTTTCGATTTGCGACTCTAATTTCTGTTAGAGTGCCAGACAAATTAAAAAAGCTGCCTGGCATTTTGATCTTTGAAAACTAAATAGTGGCGTCCGGTCGAGCTAAACTCCGTTAAATTCATGCTGTTTCTTCAGCGGCATGATTAAGTTAAAGTGGAGAGTTTGATCCTGGCTCAGAATGAACGCTGG
>CAZNAX010000170.1:0-6998 GCA_964570965.1 uncultured Desulfatibacillum sp. | reverse complement strand
ATTTCCCAGCCTACCGCCAGCCAATCGGTGAAACGAGGCGAAAAGCTGGTGGCAGGCAGACATCTCAAATTGATAGACTGAACTTTATAAATATAACAATACCCGTCCCTTATTCCGTAACGGGCCTTCGCCAGAGCCGGGATGATCGGGTTCGAACGCTGCTTTTGGCCCGCCGATTGGGAATAGAAAATCGAAGGGCTTGAGGATCTAATAAATCCTCAAGCCCTTAGTTTCATTTGGTAGGCACGCGGGGATTTGAACCCCGGACCCCTACCGTGTCAGGGTAGTGCTCTCCCCCTGAGCTACGTGCCTGTATGTGATTTTTTAGTTACCATCGGCTCTGAGAGCTGTCAAGACCCGCTTCACTCGGGTTCGTTTTTGGATCGGTTTCCGTAGCCGGTCTGCAGGGTGTGGAGGCCGAAGTAGGTGTAGTGCAGCCCGGACAGCACCGTCACTCCGGCAGTGGTCCAGCATAAAATGCGCCATAGGGTCGCCGCTCCCTGAAAACGAACCTCAAGCAGCGTTACGGCCACGGTAAAAATCTGAAAGACGGTGGTCCATTTGCTGATCAGGCTGGGCCGGATGCCGAAAGGAACCCCGCAGAAAGTCAGAACGCCGATACCGGTCACGATCAGGACATCGCGGCTGATCACCACCACGGCCAGCCAGCCCGGAATGTCCTTGAGAATACCCAGGCTGAGGTAAGCCGCCGTCAGAAGCAGCTTGTCGGCGATGGGGTCGAGGATGGCTCCGAGATCGCTGCGCTGGTTGAACATGCGCGCGATCAGTCCGTCCAGGCCGTCGCTGATTCCCGCGAATACAAAGAGCAGCAGAGCGTAGCCGTGGAGGTCCCGGATCAGGAAGATCACGAACAAGGGCGTGATCAGGATCCGCAGGACCGTCAGGATGTTCGGAATATTGATGGTGAGCTTCGGCCGGCGGGGTCGGTCCGATGGTTGCGATGCGTGCATATCCAGTCAGCAACAAGTCCGAAATATCGATTGCAATCGAGGCATCCTGTTCCGTCACTTGGGGGCAAGCGCCACGCGCAAAGCGCCCTCTCCGACCGCGGCGATCGTGAGCTCGAACGTATCAAACGACTGCTGCATCAGTGCCGCCGCCAGGTCCTGGGCCGTGCCGCGATAGGTTACCAGCATCGTCGTTTCGTTCGGCTTCATGTCCCGGACCTGGATTCCCTCGACGCCGGAAATGCCGCCGAGCCCTCGGCGGAACTTGACGAAGTTGACAAGATTACCGCTGCCCTCCACGGTGAGCGCCATCGGGGTCGATGCCGTCGCTGTCTTCCCTCCCACCAGCCCTGCCCCGGCGAGGGTGTCGCCGACCTGTCTGGCGGCTACGGTCGCCTGAACCACCACGCGATGCTGCTTGGAAACCACCGCTTCCGAAAGCACCTTGAAATCCCGAATGTATGCGTCGGGTCGATTGAGCAGCTGATCGTTCAGTGCCTTGAAATTTTCCGAAAACACCTCCGGCGACAGGATTTCCATGGCGGCCAGAGCGACCGCATTCATCAGGCTGCTGGCGATGGCGGCATCGCGCGCCGCCGTGACATTGCTGCCCTGAATCGTCGCCGAACCGATGACGACCAGCGTGCGAGTCTCTTCAGCCTTTTGGGCGTGAGCGCTGTTGCCCGCCATCCAGGCGACCCCCCCGATCAACACGACCAGGAGCTTCATGACGGTGCAAAACGATTGCTGCATGGGGCACCCTCTTCAGCCAGGCAGGGGAACTGATACCCCCCCTTCCATTCGTCAGGTGCGGCGATGAAGAGCATAGTCGGCGATATCGACCAGCGTCTCCAGGGTCGCCGAAGACGGGAACACGGACAACTCTTTCTTTGCGATGGAAATATAGGTTTCGGCGGTCTGTTCGGTATAGCGGACCGCACCGCAGGATCTCAGCAGATCGACGAGCCGGCGAAAGTCTTCGGTCGAAAACTGCGGGTTCCGGATGACGCTCACCATCCAATCCCGCTCGGCGGCCTGTACCTGCCGCAACGCGTGAATCACCGGCAGGGTCAGCTTCCCCTCGCGCAGATCCGCCCCCACCTGCTTGCCCAGCTGAGGTGTTTCCAGGGTGTAGTCGAAAAGGTCGTCGGCGATCTGGAAGGCCATGCCCAGGTTGAACCCGAATTGCGCCAGCGCGGATTCTCTTTCCCGGGGAGCGTCGGCGAGAACGGCGCTTACCCGGCAGGCCGCCTCGAACAGCACGGCCGTCTTGCGGCGGATGACCTCCAGGTACTCGTCCTCCGCCAGACGGATGTCGCCTTTGCGCATGAGCTGGTGGACTTCTCCCTGGGACATCTGCTCGGTCAGTTCGGCCAGAATTTGGACAATCTTGACACTTCCGGTGGCTGCGGAAACGGAAAGTGCCCGGGCCAGTAAAAAGTCCCCTACCAGCACCGCAATGGAATTGCCCCATTTGAGATGGGCGACGGTCTTTCCCCGCCGCAGGCTGGCGCCGTCCACCAGATCGTCATGCAGCAGGGTGGCGGCATGCAGGTATTCCAGGGCGGTCGAGAAGGTTTTGTCGTAGCCGCCCGCATAGTCGCAGAGCCGCGCGGAGAGCACCATCAGCAGCGGCCGCAGCCGTTTGCCGCCGCTGAAGAGAATGTGGCCGGCCACATCGCGCACCAGGTCGAGATGGGGGTTGAGATTTTCCTCAAGGGCGGTTTCAATCGCTTCCAGGTCCACCTGAACTGCTGCGAGAATTTTCCGCTTGAGATCGCTCACGCAACTTCCCCCATCAGGTCGTACTCCATCGCATCGTTGATCCGTGCCTGCGCAAAACACCCGATCGGGAGCGGCAGCGCCGACGTGCCTGCGTTCACGTACGTGAGGCCGTCCACCTCCGGCGCCTGAAAGAAGGTGCGGCCGGCAAACAGGTGGTTGCCCAAATCCTCCTCGATCAGCACCTGAAGCGTCCGGCCGATGTTTTTCTGGTTTTTCTCCGCGGCGATGTCCATCTGGGTCGACATGAGCTGATCGTAACGATCCTGGGCGACGCCCTGCGAAACATGCTGACGCAGCCGGTGGGACGCAATATCGTCGGCGTCAGAATAGACAAAGACCCCCAAATGGTCAAATCGAATCTCTTCGGCGAAATCCATCACCTGCTGAAAATCCTGGTCGGTCTCGCCGGGGAAACCCAGAATGACGGTCGTTCGGAGCACCGCACCCGGAATGATTTCCCGAATGCGCTGGAAAAGCCGGCACAGCTTTTCACGAGTGTAACGGCGGCCCATGCGCTTCAAAATGCGGTTGCTGGCATGTTGAATGGGCAGGTCGAAATAAGAGCATACCTGAGGGTGCTCGGCCACGGACCGCACGAAGGATTCCTCGATGCTTTCGGGGTTGCCGTAGAGCACCCGGATCCAGGGGAAAAATTTCGCCCCTTGCGCTCCTCCGGCAAACAGGCCGGCCAGGCCGTTGACGAGGGTCCCCAACGTCACGGGAGGGTTCAAATCCCTCCCGTAGGCAGTGGTGTCCTGAGCTACCAGAACCAGCTCCTTGACGCCCGAGGATACCAACTCCTGCGCTTCGGCCATCACCTGGTCCAACGACTGGCTCTTATGGTGTCCGCGCAGCTTGGGAATGATGCAATACGAGCAGCGGTTGCTGCAACCCTCCGCGATTTTGAGGTAAGCCATGTGGGGCGCGGTAAGCACGCGGGAGGCGCCCGGATGGTCCAGGCAAGCAAGCTCAGGGTCCGGCAGGATGGCTTCGCGGACGCGATGAAGGTCCCCGACGGCCTGAACGATCTGATCGAAAGCCCCGGTACCCAGGAAAAGGTCTACTTCCGGGATGGCCTTGACGATCTGTGCCCGGTATCGTTCTGGCAGGCAGCCGGTGACGACCAGCCGCTGGCAGGAACCGGTCTTCTTGTACTGGGCCAGGTCCACGATCGTGTCGATGGATTCTTCGGCCGCCGACTGGATGAAGCTGCAGGTGTTGACGACGATGCTCTGGGCTTCTCCAGGGTCGTCCGTGATAACCCACCCGGCCTGCTTCAACCGGCCCAGCATGATCTCGCTGTCCACCTGGTTCTTTGCGCAGCCGAGGCTGACCAGATGCAGCTTCCGGCCGGCGGCAAGCATTCGTGAAGGCCCTTCTTCTCGACGCATAAGGCGGATCGGCTTTTACCATCCGATACGAGCCCGTCAGGAGTTACGCCCTGCCAGGCTCAACCATTCGGAAGAATTTAGCAATTTCCCAATTCAAAGTAAGAAAGGCGCCGAGCCCTGTCAACGCCCGCGAGCGGTCCGGCGCCGGTATCTGGAATCGGCTCTGCAACTTCAGTCGCCGGAGCCATGCCCGGGCTAAGGAGATTCCAGGCGAAAGCCCTTCGAAAAATGATCTTTTAGGGTCCCATCCGGCAGCTCCGAGATGATCAGTCCGTGTACGTGATCGAGTCGGTTGATGAGAGCAAGCCCCTTCTCAGCCCCCATCACCATGACGGCCGTGGCCAGCCCGTCTGCGAGGGTGCAATTGTTCGCCAAAATGGAAGCGCTCACCGCCCCCTGAGAAACCGGATAGCCGCTGCGCGGGTCGATGATGTGGGAATAACGCACGCCGTTCTCTACGAAGAAATTGCGATAGTCACCGCTGGTCGCGAAGGCCCGGTCCCGCAGAGAGACGACCTTGTAAACCTCGTCGAAGCGCGCATCGATCTTCGGGCGGTTGATGCCGACCCGCCAGGAGCGGCCGTCCGGCCGGACGCCGGCGGCGTAGACCTCCCCTCCGATTTCGACCAGAAAATCGCTGAATCCGGCTTCGCGAACCTCGGCGGCCACTTGGTCCACGCCGTAGCCTTTGGCAATGGAGGACAGATCCAGGCTCACGGCGGCCCGGCGTTTGACCAGGGCGCCCGAATCCTTGATCTCGATCTTTCGGAAGCCGATTTCACCTAACAGCGCTGCGATTTTTTCCGGCGGCGGTCGTTGGTCCGCCCGACCGGCCCGGCCGAACCCCCAAAGATCGACCAGAGGGTTGACGGTACCGTCCCAGGCCCCTTCGGAGAGCTCATGGATCCGGGCAGCCAGCTGCATCACGCGCAGGAAGTCCTGAGAGATCGGAAACTCGGCCCCGACCTCCTGAAATCGGTTGAAGCGGCTGATCTCGCTGTCCTGGAGGTAGGGCGACATGCTGTGGTTGATCTGATCGAGGCGCCGGGCGATTTTTTCCTGTAGACCGGAGACGGCCCCGAAATAACCCGTGACCACCTTGATGGTGTAAGTGGTCCCCATGGTTCGGCCGGTGAGGGTATGCTCGCGCTTCGAGTCGCAGCCAGCCAAAAGGACTAAGGCCGCAAGACCGACAATCAGGCGGATGCGCATGGGGCATAGGTCCTGGGGCATCAGCATATTCGCGGCAACTGCTCCCCGGTCAGCATATCCACGATGCGCGTGCCGCCGATTCGGGTTTCCATGAAGACCTTGCCGGGATGCTGGTCGATCACCTCGCCGATGAGGACGGCCTCGCGACCGTAAGGGTCCTGGCGCATCGCCGCCAGCACGGCATCGGCGTCCTCAGGCGCTACGAAAGCGATCAGCTTGCCCTCGTTGGCCAAATACAGGGGGTCCAGGCCCAGAAGCTCGCACAGGCCGGCCACTTCGGCCTTGACCGCAATGCGGTCTTCACGGATGCGGATGCCGACCGCCGATTTTTCGGCGATTTCATTCAGCGCCGTCCCCAGCCCGCCCCGGGTAGGGTCCCTCAAGACGTGTACGCCGGGTCTCACGGCCAGCATAGCCCGCACCATGCGGTTGAGCGGCGCGGTGTCGCTTTGAACCGAGGTTTGAAACGAAAGCCCCTCGCGGCTGGCCAGCACGCTCACGCCATGGTCGGCGATGCTGCCGCTCAGCAAAACCCGGTCGCCGGCTCTGGCCTGATGGCTGGCGACCTGCACGCCGGCCGGGATGACGCCGATTCCGGACGTGTTGATGAATATCTTGTCCGCCGCTCCCCGGGGAACCACCTTGGTGTCGCCGGTGACCACCGATACCCCGGCATGGACGGCGGCCCGGCCCATGGCCGACACAATCGCTTCCAGCTGGCCCAAATCAAATCCTTCCTCGATGATCAGCGCCACGCTCAAATAGGCCGGCTCCGCCCCGCACATGGCGAGGTCGTTCACCGTGCCGTATACGGCCAACTCCCCGATGTTCCCCCCGGGAAAGAAGATCGGATCGACGGTGTAGGAGTCCGTGGAAAACCCCAGCCGCACGCCTTGCAGCTCGAAAATGGCCCCGTCGTTCAGCTCGGCAAGAATCGGATTGTTGAAGGCCGGCAGCAGCAGGTCCCGGGTCATGCGGTGGGAAATCTTGCCTCCGCTGCCGTGGTCGAGCAGTATCTTATCGGATTTCATTCAGATGCACCTCTTGCCCTCACTCCGATGAATTTATTTTAGTCGAAACGATCTTCGATACGGGATGCTCGATGTTCAATAGTGGTATCGGTAATAAGCCGCGCACGTCCCTTCGCTCGACACCATGCACGGTCCTACCGGATCCATGGGGGTGCAAACTTTTTTGTACAGCGGGCATTCCGGCGGCGTTTTCTTTCCGGTGAGAATGTCGCCGCAGGCGCAGCCCTTGGGCGGCCTGGCCTCCGCCGTCTTGAGGGCGAAGCGCCGTCCGGCATCATGCGCCGCGTAGGTTGCGCGAATGCGCAATCCGCTCGATGGGATGAGCCCGATGCCTCGCCAGCAGGCGTCAGCCGGTTCAAAGACCTGCGCCAGTATTTCCTGCGCCTTGCGGTTGCCCGCTTCGGAGACCGCACGCGGGTAGGCATTCACGAGGCGGGGTGTTCCGGACTCTATCTGTTCAACGAGGGTGGTGATCGCCTGCAGGATGTCGGCGGGCTCGAAACCCGTAACCACGCAGGGGATCCGATGCCGGCCGAAAAATGACCGATAGGCGTTGAGCCCGATGATGACGGAGACATGGCCCGGCAGGATGAACCCGTCGATGCGGACAT
>CAZNAX010000169.1:0-7021 GCA_964570965.1 uncultured Desulfatibacillum sp. | reverse complement strand
CGCCGGCTCCGACGGCCACCATCACGATGACGGCGCCCACGCCGATGATGATGCCAAGGGTCGTCAACGCACTGCGCATGATGTTCACGCGCAGGGCTCGGAAGGCGTCGCGCGCCGGTTCGAAGAGCATCATGGGGCGTCGTCTTTCAGCCGGTAGGTCCCTTCCACCGTTTCCGGCGGCGCGGGATTCGGCCCCGTCGCGGCGTCGCGCATGCGGCCGTCGCGGAACCGCAGGATGCGCCGGGCGTAATTCGCGATGTCCGGCTCGTGGGTCACGAGGATGATGGTGATGCCGTCGCGGTTCAAGCGCTGCAGAAGATACATGATATCCACGCTGGTCTGGGTGTCGAGAGCCCCCGTGGGTTCGTCGGCCAGCACCAGGACCGGGTGGTTGGCGAGGGCGCGGGCGATGGCTACGCGCTGCTGCTGCCCGCCGGACAGTTGCGCGGGATGGTGATGGGCGCGGTCCTGCAGCCCCACGGCCGCCAATACCTCGCGGGCGCGCGCATGGCGATGCGACCGTTGCATGCCGCTGTAGCGCAAGGGGAGCTCAACGTTTTCAATGGCCGGTGTGCGCGGCAGCAGATTGAAGTTCTGAAACACAAAGCCGATCTTGCGATTGCGGACCTCGGCCAGCTCGTCCGCCGTCAGGCACGAGACATCCTTTCCATCGAGGATGTAGCGCCCCGCCGTCGGCGAGTCCAGGCAACCCAGGAGGTTCATGAACGTGGATTTTCCCGAGCCCGAGGGCCCCGTCACCGCCACGAAGTCGCCCCGCAGGATTGCAACCGACACCCCGCGCAGGGCATGCACCGTCTCACTGCCTACCCGGTAGTCCTTAGTCAGGTCCTCGGTTGTGAGGAGGGTGTCGGTCATTTCTGCTAGAAGGCGAACCGCTTCGCGGCCCGGCCGGAGGTTTTCGAGGCGGTCAGGTTCACGCCGATGATGACCGGCTGGCCGGTGGTGAGGTCGCCGCTCACCACCTCGGTGAACGTGCCGTCGCTGATCCCCAGAATCAGGTCGATCGGCTGCGGTGTGCCCGGCTCTCCGGCGACATAGACCTTGCCCCATTGGGCGGAGACGCCCTCCTGGGCGGCTGCGAGCCGGACGTATTTCTCGCGCTGCTCGGGCGAGAGCAAGGTGGCCACGGCCTTCCGGGTTCGCTCATGCTGGGCCTGCGTCTCGCGGCGGATCTCTTCGGGGGTGGCATCCTGCCGGCGCAGGGCCTTGAGGTTCTCACGCGCGTCGGAGAGGACGACCCGCGCTTGATTCTGCTGGGACTCGGTAAGACGAAGCGCTGCGGTCAGCTGTTTCAGGCGTTCCTCGGGCGGGGCCGTTTCGCCGGCCGCCGTCGAGAGGTGGGGGGATTCCCCGTTTTTTTTGGCCTCCTCGCCGTCCGGCTTGAACCTCAGGGCGGCGTTGGGCACCTTCAGGGCGTTTTGACGCTCGTCGACGATGATCTGGATGTTGGCGGTCATCCCTGGCAGGAGGCGTAGGTCGGCGTTGTCGGCGGAAACCAGCACGGTATAGGTCACGACGTTTTGGACGACCCGCGGTGCCTTCCGGATCTGCTGCACCTGGCCGTAGAATTCACGGCCGGCGTAAGCGTCCACGCTAAAGATGGCCTGCTGGCCCACCTGCACCCGGCCAATGTCGGCTTCGTCGACGTCGGTTTCGACCTGCATCTGCCGCAAGTCCTGGGCGATGACGAACAGCTTGGGCGCCTGAAAGCTGGCCGCCACGGTTTGGCCGATGTCCACAGCGCGTTCGATCACGATGCCGTCCACGGGGGAGCGGATGAAGGTGTTCTCGAGGTCGACCTCCGCCTGCTTGAGGGCGGCTTCCTTCTGGCGCACCTGCTCGATGGCGTGATCCACTTGGGCGCGGGCCGTCTTCAGCGCGGCCTCGCGGGTCGCGATCAGAGATTCCGCCGCACGCTCGTCGGCTTCGTCGCTTTTCAACTGGGCCCGGCTCTGGTCGTGGGCGGTCTGGGCGTCGTCGATCTGGCTCTCCGATACGGCACCCGTCTGGAAGAGAGCGCGACGGCGATCCAGATTGCGCTTGGCATTGACCAGGGTGACCCGCGCTTTTTCAGTTCGGGCCTGGGCGCTGTTAAACGAGGAAACGGCGTTGGCCAGTTCTTTCTGCGCGCGTTCGACGCCGGCCCGCTGGATGTTGACATTGGCGCGGGCGACTTCCAGCTCGGCCTGGGCCTGGCGCACTTTGGCCTCGAAGGTCTCCGGGTCGATGCGTGCGATGACCTGACCCGCTTTGACCTCCGAGTTGAAATCCGCCAGGAGTTCCTGGATCCGGCCGGATACCTGAGAGCCGACCTGAACCGTGATGACGGCATTCAACGTACCGCTCGTGGATACGGCACTGATGATGGGACCGCGCTCAACCGACGCCGTGCGGAAAATGATGGAATCATCGCGCCCCTCTCTAATCAGCCATAACCAGACGGCCGCGATGGCCGTCACGGCAGCGAGGAAGATGATTACCCTGATACGAGAACCGATCAACTCAGTTTTCTCAAGCCTTCAAAATCGGGCGTTCATGGTCGGAGCATACCGTGGTCGATCCGACTCCCTGCGGGCGCCCGGCCGCAGCAGGCAATCGGTCGTTTATCAACACTCCTAACGGTATCATAGGCAAAATCGTAAGATATGTCAATTTGCGGACAGATGAAATTTAAATAGATTTTAATAAGTTAAAGCCGGGTTGCCGGAAAGGGCGAACGCCTCACCGAATGAGGGAGGCGGTGAGGCGTTCCTTGGAACCAAAGAGACGTGTGCAAGCCGAGATGGATCAGCGCTGGGCGGACCGCGGTGCCTTTCCGGCCAGGGGGTTGTAGAGTTTCATGATCGCGACCTTCATGACATCCAGGACCTTCATCTGGGCGATGATGTCCAACAGCTTAGTCTCGGCCTCGGGCGGGAGCACACAGGCGTTGGAAGCGTCGAAGCTGAGGCTCGGAAAACCTTTGGCGAGCTTCTTCTGCTCCTTGTCGCTGACCGGAACCTGAATGGCCTTCTTGCCGCCGATGTCCTTTACCTGCCCGGCCAGGCCGGCGCCCTCGATGATCTTCATCTTCGCATCGTCCAGGAACACATTGATCAAGTAATCTGCCATGGAATCCCTCCTGCGGTTTGATTGGAATTGCGGATGATGGAGCGGACGGGCCCCCGTCGAAATTCTTTAGCTTTTTAGTTGGATTTTTTTAAACTGTCAAGCACCGGTTCTGCGCCGCGCCGCAGAAGGGATGCTTCAGTCGGTGATCTTCGGCAGGGCCGCCCGCGATCCCCGGATCATGTGCACGGCCTGCAGCGGGATGTAGGCCTTGTCGGTGTTCGGGACATACACCACAACCCCCTCCAGCGCATGCATCTTCTCGCCCATCTTCAGCCGGTTTTGGTTCACTGGCAGCTCGGCGGTTTTCCCGCCGGCCGCGATGGTCACCACCGGGTTGGCCGGATCGCGCGAGTCTATCGCGACCCGGCCGTCGGCGAAGGCCTGGGCGGCCGAGACGAACAGCCTCTGGGTGAGTTTGCGCAAATCGAAGCCCATGGCCTCGGCGCAGACACGGGCGATGTCGGGGGCGGCCAACACGCCGGAGGGTCTGCCCGGGCCGAAGGCATGCAGCGGCACGTCGCCGCCGCAGTGGCCGTGGGTGGTCCACCCCACATAGGTGTATTTCGGACAGAGCACCTCCCCGATGGCCTGATACGCGCTGTCCCGGTAGGACGAGGCGAGGGAAAGAATTTTTTGAGCGTCCGCATCGGTGATGTCCAGCGCCCAGCCCTCTTTGACGACCGCCTTGACGCGCGCTGCGGTCGGATCGGTGCCGATGAGCTCCCACATCCGAACGGAGGAGGCTTGCATCTTGCGGAAGGGGTCCAGAAAGGCTTCCATTTTCATCTGGGGGTAGATGCCGTTCGAGGCCTGGTTGCCGATGGAAAATCCGCCGGTATTGTGGTCGGACATGGCCAGCACGAGGGTCCGGCCGTCCCGTTGGGCGAAATCCAGGGCGACCGCGACCGCCCGGTCGTAAGCGAGCAGATCGCTCAACAGGTAAGCCGGGTCGTTGGCGTGGCAGGCCCAGTCGACCTGGCTGCCTTCTACCATCAGAAAAAAGCCCTCCGGGTCCTGCGAGAGGATCTCAATGGCTTTGCGGGTCATTTCCTCCAGCGTCGGCTGATCGGGGTGCAGCCGCGGCCGGTCGATCTCCGGATCCATGTGGCTGGGGGCGAACATTCCGAATACCCGGCTAGAGCTTATTTTTTCGAGGTCCTGCCGATTTTCGACGATCTGGTATCCCCAGCCCTTGAGGCCGTCGTACAGATTGGCTCCGTCGACCCGTTGGCCCTTGGATTCCTTGGGGAGCAAAAGACGCCGGCCGCCGCCGAAGACCACGTCGATCCCCTGGTAGACGGCCTGCTCCATGATGTCGTTTTCGTTGCCGCGGGAGACCGTGTGGGCCACATAGGCGGCCGGGGTGGCATGCGTCACGCGGGAGGTGGCGACGATGCCGGTGGATTTCTTGAGCAGCTTGGCGCCCTCGAGGACCGTGGCCACGGGACGGTAGCGCAGCTCCTCCGGCGGAACCGGCACGCCGGAGAGCGCGTTGGCGTGAGGGCCGATGCTGATGAACTTGTCGCTGGTGCGCACGCCGGTTGCAAAGGCGCTCGCGGCGGGGGCCGAGTCGGCGATCACCGAGTCGGCGATGTAGGTCTGGATCGCACCGACCCGGTAGGGGTCGAAAGAGAGCGGAGCGCCTTTGAACCTGCGGGCGAACGTGTACTGCTCCGCGGAGCACCCGTCGACGATGAGCACGATGACGTTCTTGGCCTTGGGTGCGGCCTGCGCATGTCCTCCTCCTGCGAGCAGGAGGGCAAGGACGATAGCGGACAGAAACAGGAACCATTTTCGAAACAGAGAGTTCGATCTCATCGGCCTCCTCCTGAATTCGGTGATGAACCCCGCGGCCTAATCAGCGCGGGCCATGCACGCGGTGGATACCTCCGGAATCATATTGGTTCGCCCATACCGGTGCAAGAAAATTTCCGACATCAAAAGGTCGGACCCCGATTCCAAAGAACCTCGGGGAAGAACCCAAGCGACTTGACAGATGGGAGCTTAATTTAGTATGGTTGAACCATTGATATGTTCACCAAAGTTCGCCAGGTTCGCGCGTTTGAGAGCGTCATCCAGCAGGTGCAGAGCGCCATCCTGCAGGGTCGTTATGGCGCCGGCGACCGGCTGCCCTCCGAGCGCGCGCTGCAGGAGATGCTGGACGTCAGCCGCAACACGCTGCGGGAATCGCTGCGGGTTCTGGAGCAGAAGGGGCTGGTCGAGATCCGCAAGGGCCATCGCGGGGGGATCTTCGTCAAACCGATCAATGCGGACTGCATGGCCGAGAGCCTGGGGCTCTTCGTGCAGTCCCAGCGGATCAGCATGGAGCAGATCTCCGAGTTCCGGCAGGATCTCGAGGGGCTGGTCACCTACCGCGCCGCCCGGCAGGCCGATCCCAGGCGCCTGGGCGATGTCGATCGGTTGATCGCCAAGGCCGAGGCCCTGGCCGAGGAAGGGCCGGCCCGATGGGACGCATTCATGCAGGCGGACAAGGACATTCACCTGGCGCTGGCCCGGCTGGCTGGCAACCCGCTGCACGGTTTCTTTCTCGAAACCGTTCACACCAATCTTCACCGCTACCACATCCATGCCTACCTGCCGCGCAACGAGGAAACCATACGAGCCACCCTGGCCGAATTGAAGGCCATCGTCCATGCCGTATCGCGCGGCGAGGCCGAGCGCGCGGCCGCGCTGGCGCAGGAGCACGTGCGGCGTGCGACCGAGACGATGAAGCAGGCCGCCGGTCGAAAGGCGAAAAACGCGACGCCGGGCCGGCCGCGGCCGGAATCAATGAAAACCAAATCCAAGAATTTCGCGCCAAAACCTGTCGATAGGAGCCAGCCATGACCGTCATCACGATAGACCGTATCCCGTCGACCCGCGGCCCGGCGGCCGGCGAGGCAGCCGGGCCGCGCGGCCGCATCCGGCTTGGGATCGAGCGCAACCGGAGCACTCCGCCTGAAGTCCACCCCCATCGGGCGGTGGCGGTCACGCGCAGCTACCAGGCAAGCGAAGGCGAGCCGGTCGCCATCCGGCGCGGCCAGATGCTCTACCGCGTGCTGGCCGAGCAGCCGGTGACGATTCAAAAAGACGAGTTGATCGTCGGCATGAAGGCCCTCACGCCGCGGGGCTCACCTGTTTATCCGGAGATCAACTGCGCCTGGATCGAACGCGACCTGGATCGCCTGGCGACCCGCAGGGATACGCCTTTTTTTGTCAGCGACGAGACCAAACGCATCCTGAGACAGGAGGTCTTCCCTTACTGGCGGGACCGGCAGATCGCCGACCGCATCCATGCGGTCGTGCCGCCGGAAATCTGGCGGGCGGACGAGCGCGGGGTGATCTACAACTACTTCCGCTCGCGTACGATCGGGCACTTCCAGGCCGCTTACGACAAAGTGCTCGCCAAAGGCATGGAAGGGATCATCGCCGACGCTCAGCGTTCGATCGAACGCCTGGACGGGCAGGCGGCGGACGCGCTGGCCAAGCGCCAGTTCCTGGAGTCGGTGATCATGGCCTGCCGGGGCGCGATCCTTTTTGCCGGCCGCTACGCCGCCGAAGCCCGCCGCCTGGCCGGGATGGAAGCCGATCCCGTCCGCCGGGCCGAGCTGGAGCACATCGCCGGGATTCTGACGCGGGTCCCGGCCCGGCCGGCCGAAACCTTCCAGGAGGCGCTGCAATCCTTCTGGATCACGCACGTGGTGCTCAACCTGGAGACGAGCGGCCACGCCTTCGGACCGGGCCGCTTCGACCAGTACCTCTACCCCTGCTACCGCCGCAGCATCGATTCCGGTGAGATCACGCCGGAGCAGGCCCAGGAGCTGATCGACTGCCTGTGGGTCAAGTTCGACGAGATCACGCTCGCCAAGGACTCGGGCGAGTCCCAGAC
>CAZNAX010000168.1:2329-7030 GCA_964570965.1 uncultured Desulfatibacillum sp. | reverse complement strand
TCAAAAGACGATACAAGAATGATCAGGCTTTTGCTTTCTTCTCTTTGTTTTATGCGGTAGATCTTTTTTACAGCATCTTCGTCCGTGGCGTCACATCCCAATCCCCATACTGTGTCGGTAGGATACAACAAGGTACCACCCTTTTTTAGGATTTCCAGTGCTTTATTAACTTCGGTTTGCATACTTTCCATGACAGAATTTTATTTGAAGCAGGTTAAGGATTACTAAGAATAGCTTAGAAAGGGTAAAAATAAATATTTATCCTATTTTTGTACTGTTTTTGTGAATATAGATGGATATTTATCCACAGGCAAGAAAAAAAACCGCATCGCATGCATTATAAAGCTGTCATAGCAGATCCTTATCAGGCTTTTAAAAAAGAATTTTTCCGGGTGATCAGTGATTTTGACATGCTGGGAGAAAAGATTGGCAAGGGCAAAAGAAATACCGTAAAAGCGATAAACCTGGATGGCATGTACATCAATGTGAAATCTTTTCAGGTGCCACATATTTTCAACCAGCTGGCATACAGATGGCTTCGTAAATCCAAGGCCAGAAGGTCTTACGAATATGCAAATTTACTGTTGTCCAAAGGAATTGGCACCCCAAAACCGGTGGCTTATTTCGAGCATGTGGGTCCTTTTTCACTAAAAGAAAGTTTTTATTTCAGCGAACAGCTGGTGCATGATCTTACCTATCGCACCCTGATCCACGAACCGGGCTATCCGGATCATGAAAATATCCTTCGTCAATTCACCCGGTTTACTTATGACATGCAGGAAAAGGAAGTGTATTTTAAAGACCATTCACCCGGGAATACACTCATAGTGAACAACAAGGGAAGTTATGCTTTTTATCTGGTTGACCTGAACAGAATGGAATTCAAACACATGAATTTTGAGGAACGCATGAAAAACTTCAACCGGCTAACTCCAAAAAAAGAAATGGTAGCCATCATGAGCGATGAGTACGCAAAATTAAGCAATTTGGATCCTTCATTCGTTTTTGAAAGGATGTGGCACCATACCCTCGAATTTCAAAACAGTCACGAACGCAAAAAAGATCTTAAAAAGAAATACCTCGGAAAATAGGAGTTTATTCCGTCCGGTAAAGTGCTTTTAGGTATTGATACCTTTTTTTGACACCTTCTGCTTCCAGATTCGACATGATAAAACCGCTTCTGCCATCGAGAAAACCCAGCCTGAGAATAAAGTGCCTGACAAACCGGTAGGCCGGTTTGAGATAGAAATGAAATGCATTGGGTTGAAGGCCCATCAGGAATAGTTCCTGTGCGCGCAACCGGGCATAGGAATCGATTTTTTTTTGATAGGAGACCTGGTCTTTGTAGGAATAATGATCCAGTTTGTTTTTGAGGATTTTTACTTTTCCTGAAATCAGGGGCACCTCGTGCACCAGTTTGTTATGATCGTATTTTCCGTGATCTTTGCGGAACAGACGGATGGCCTTATTCGACTGATAGCCGCTGAACCGGAGTGGTTTATCCTTGAAAAAAAACTGTCTTTTAATCGCATAGGCTACTGTATCTTGGGGACTCTGCAATTCATGTGCAATTTCTCGCTGCAAATTATCGGGTATTCTTTCATCTGCATCCGTGAAGAGTATCCAATTGTTTTTTGCCAGACTGAGAGCAAAATTTCTCTGGTCGGAGAAATTTTTAAAATGCCTTTGGACGAAGCTGACATGCGGGTATTTCTTTAGTATTTCAATGGTGTTGTCTGTACTGAAAGAATCCACCACAATAATTTCTCCCGCAAAATCAAGCCCTTCCAGCAGGCCGGGCAGATTTTCGGCCTCGTTGTAGGTGATGACCAAAGCAGATAAATTATCTATTTTTATCAAAAGGACTTAATTTCAGTCTGTATGAAAAGTATAACCATTTATCAAATCGATACATCGTATTCCCTCAGCGCATCATTGAGCGAGGTTTTCAGGTCGGTTGATGGTTTTCGTGTGCCAATGATCAGCGCACAGGGCACCTGATATTCGCCGGCATTGAATTTTTTAGCAAAGGTACCTGGAATTACTACCGATCTGGCAGGAACCCTTCCTTTCATTTCAACCGGTTGGTCGCCGGTTACATCAATGATTTTAGTCGAAGCTGTCAGCACAACGTTGGCTCCGAGAACGGCTTCTTTTTCCACCCTTACACCTTCCACAACAATACAGCGCGATCCGATAAATGCGCCATCTTCTATGATCACCGGCGCCGCCTGCAGGGGTTCCAGCACACCGCCGATTCCAACTCCACCGCTCAGGTGCACGTCTTTCCCGATCTGCGCACAACTGCCCACTGTGGCCCAGGTATCCACCATGGTTCCCTCATCAACATAAGCACCAATATTTACATAGCTGGGCATCAAAATAACCCCTTTCGAAATATAGGATCCATGCCGTGCCACAGCATTGGGTACCACCCGTATACCTTTTTCGGCAAAACCGTGTTTCAGCGGTATCTTGTCGTGGTATTCAAAGATTCCGGCTTCGAGCACTTCCATCTTCTGTATCGGAAAATAGAGAACGACGGCTTTTTTTATCCATTCGTTTACCTGCCAGGTTCCGTTTTTCGGTTCAGCCACGCGCAAGGTACCGCTGTCGAGCAGATCAATTACGTTTCTGATCGCCTGTTGCGTCTTTTCTTCCTTAAGCAGAGCTCTGTTATCCCATGCTGTTTCTATAATTTGTTGTAAATTTTGCATCTTACTGTTTTAAAGCCCATTCATGAAGGCTGTTGCAAAAATATAAAAATACACCGAAGAAGCTCTATCGCTGCAATTGTCTTTTGGTTATGAAAATTGAGTAAATTTGAAAAAAAAAGGATGGGTCGCATTCTCGCTTTTGATTTTGGCACAAAACGTGTTGGTATTGCCGTAACAGATGAATTGCAATTGATTGCATCTGGACTTAAAACGGTAGAGACCAAAGATGTATTTACTTTTCTTTCAGACTTTCTCAAAAAGGAAAAAGTGAGTTTGTTTGTGGTTGGTGAACCAAAACAAATGAACAACCAGCCTTCAGAAAGTGAAGTGCATATTAAAGTTTTTATTAAGGAATTGACTGAAAAATTTCCGGAGATACCCATTGAAAGGGTAGACGAACGATTTACCTCAAAAATGGCTGTACAGACCATGGTTTCTGCAGGTTTTAAGAAGAAATACAGGCAGGATAAGTCCCTGATCGATCAGATTAGTGCGACGATTATTTTGCAGACCTATTTAAACAGACATGGATGATAAGATCACTTGAGGTTTATGTCAGAAGAAAATTGCGTAAGCATTTTAAAATTTTTGAAAAAAAGGACAGAGCCGCACTCAGGAATAAGGATTTTGTCATCATATCAAACAATTGCTGGGGCGGACAGGTTTACCAATGGTATCAGCTGCCTTACAATACACCCTTTGTCGGTTTGTTTATATACGGGCCCTGTTATATCAAATTTTTAAAGAATTTTGATCATTATATGGCTCAGGAATTAAAGTTTGGAGCTGTATCAAAATATAAAGACAGGCTAAAAACCTATCCGCTTGGACACTTGGATGATATTGAAATTCATTTTACCCATTACCAAAGTGAGGAAGAAGCGCATGAAAAATGGGAGCGCAGAACTGCCCGCATGCTCCGGAATAGAGATAAGGATAACTATTTTTTTATGATAACAGACAGGGAACGGGCTGACAAAGAGATATTAAAGGAATTTCATACCCTGCCCTATAAAAACAAAATTTCTTTCGCTGCCTTCAGGCTCGAAAATATAAGTAATAAGGAACACATAGTGGTATATGAACGACCCAAAAGCAAAAAGATTGAAACGCCCAACGGGAAAAAAATGTTCAACCTCAGCTTTTTGTATTTTGATCTTGTTCAATGGCTGAATACCGGAAAATTACGTCGGACCAGGTTTAAAACCTGACCTGCAGCTCTTAATGGGAATTACTTGTTCAATAACAGATTGTTTGTATATTTAGAATTAGATTTTACACCATGCCACATTTTTTAAATGCCAAAGCACATTACTTTCTGAGTTTAAATTTCAAGGTGATGTACACAACGATGAAAAAGCAGGTAGATCTCAAAAAGGTTTTGTGGATCAGGCCACTTTTGAGTACGTATGACAAGTATTTCATAGTCAGAAACCCTTATGACCGCCTTGAATCCTTTTACAGGGATAAACTGGGAAAAGACGTAAACCCAAGAAAAATTTGGCTGAGCAGTCAAAAGATCTATTTTGAGCCCTTGGGTATTACCGATGCAACCGATGAAGTTAAAATGCAGGTGTTCAGAGATATGACTTTTGAACAGTTCATCCGAATTTTGCCATTGAACTATATGAAAAACAGACACCTGCACCCGCAATATAAAATTTTCACCGGCCTGAAACCAAAGCGTATATTAAAAATGGAGAACCCGGACGATATGCGTTTTTTATCAGAAAAATTGCAACTTGATATGGAAATACGGGCAAACAGTACAAAAAAGAATGAGAAGCATATTCGCTGGGAAAAAGACCTTGCTGATATTGTGAACCGAATTTATGAAAAGGATTTTAAATTATACGCTTACCCATATAAGGAAACTTTTTGATTAAGTTTCGGCAAGTGAACTAAAATTGTATTTTTGCACAAAAAATCAGAAGAATTAATAACACAGATGATACTACCAATTTTTGCCTATGGCGATCCGGTA
>CAZNAX010000168.1:0-2229 GCA_964570965.1 uncultured Desulfatibacillum sp. | reverse complement strand
ATTCTTTTTACTGACAGGCTTTCAGCACTGAAAAGAAGGCTCCTGAAAAAGAAACTGGAAAACATATCTAAAGGACTCGTGGAAGTGGATTATAAAATGAAGTTTCCAAAACTAAAATAAAGAATAAATAATCATTGATTGATATGAAAATTGAAAAAATAGTCGCTATTACAGGCAAACCCGGATTGTACCTTATTATTTCACAGGGTAAGAACAACCTGATCGTCGAGTCACTCGAGGACAAAAAAAGAGTACCGGTTGCCAGCCTGCAGAACATCAGTGCTATTAGCGATATTGCCATCTATACCCATGATGAGGAAGTTCCTCTAAAACAAGTTTTTCTGAATATGTTTGAAAAGGAAAAGGGAGGAAAATCCATTGATCCGAAATCGGATAAAAAGGAACTGCTCAGTTACTTCGGTGAAGTTTTACCGAATTTTGATGAAGAAAGGGTCTATCCGTCCAATATAAAAAAAGTATTGCTTTGGTATAATCTTCTTGTGGAAGCCGGTTTTGATTTTAACAACCTGAAGCAGGAAGAAGTTAAAGAAGCTAAAGAGGAGATATTAGAGCCCGTGGCTGAAGCAGAACCTGTAAAAAAAGTAAAGAAGTCAAAAAAGGCATAAGTTTTAGCATGGCCTCACGGACGGAACAAATCAAAGCATTTGAGCATTTGCTCGATATCATGGATGAGATCAGGGCCAAATGTCCGTGGGATAAAAAACAAACCCTGCAATCCCTTCGCCATCTCACCATAGAAGAAACCTATGAGCTTGGCGATGCCATCCTTCGGAATGACCATCAGGAAATAAAAAAGGAATTGGGTGATCTGATGCTCCACATTGTTTTCTATGCCAAAATCGCCTCTGAGGAGTTCCATTTTGATATCGCAGATGTACTGAAGGGGATCAATGAAAAACTGGTCTCGCGTCACCCGCATGTTTTTGGTGATGTCATTGCCGAAACAGAAGAAGAAGTAGCCAGGAATTGGGAAAAACTAAAGCTCAAAGAAGGTAAAAAATCAATTTTGGAAGGAGTACCCAATTCTCTGCCGGCACTGGTGAAAGCCAGCAGGATACAAGGAAAGGCCTCTTCCGCCGGTTTTGACTGGGAAAAATCTGAACAGGTATTTGAAAAAGTAGAAGAAGAGATCCGGGAACTTCACAGGGAAGTACAAGATCAAAACCTGCCAAAAATGGAAAGCGAATTTGGGGATGTGCTCTTTTCTTTGATCAACTATGCCCGATTCATCAATGTTGATCCGGAGAGTGCCCTGGAACGGACCAACCAAAAATTCATCAAACGGTTTCAATACCTCGAAACCGAAGCGGCCAAAGACGGCAAACAGCTCACCCAAATGACCCTGAGTGAAATGGATCACTACTGGAATCGGGCCAAAGTCCATTTCGGGTAAATCTCAAGCGCTTTTTCCGGTAAAGGAGTCAAAAAAATGTATATTCTTTCCCGGTATTTTATAATTTTACTTTTTCAATTAAGAGAATCAGACACCTGATCTCAGGTATTTTGGAAATGAGAAGGAATCTCCTTAAACCAGAAACCTTTTGTGAAATTGTTCATGTAAAAATCTGTGAAAACTCATTACCTTTTACCGAAAAAATTGAGGTAACAATTACAAATCGCAGTCATTTCAACCGTAATATTCAATTCTTATGATCACACAGGAGCTCATTAAAATAATAGAAGAAATCGTGCCCCCTGATTATGCCGAAGATTTTGACAATGTGGGTTTGCTGGTAGGTGATCCCAAAAGAGAAGTTACCGGTGTGCTGGTTACTTTGGATACCCTTGAAGCAACCATCGAGGAGGCGGTCAGGCTGCATTGTAATTTTATATTGAGCTTCCATCCGATCATTTTTAACGGGCTTAAGAAACTCACAAACAGCACCTATGTTGAGCGCGTGGTGCGACAAGCAATAAAAAATGATATACAGATCTATGCCATACATACGGCACTGGATAACTCCTCCATTGGCGTTTCTATGAAAATGGCAGAGGTACTCGGATTAAAACAAACCAGAATCTTAATTCCAAAAAAAGGAGGTTTAAAGAAATTGACTACCTATGTCCCCCTGGCCCATTCGGAAAAGCTGAGAACCGCACTTTTTGAAGCCGGTGCAGGAAAACTCGGGAATTACGATAGTTGCAGCTTTAATTTTGAAGGGCTCGGTACCTATAGGGCCAATGAAAAAGCGAATCCTTTTTTAGGTA
>CAZNAX010000167.1:0-7129 GCA_964570965.1 uncultured Desulfatibacillum sp. | reverse complement strand
GGGAGTAACCCGAGTCAGGCGATGAACGCTCCGAACGTTATTAGCAATCCTAACGCTCCCAACGCCCTTCCTCTCATCTGGGCCGAGATCGACCTGGCCGCCATCGCCAACAACGTGCGCGAGCTGCGCCGCCGCACAGATATTAGGGCCAAGGTCATGGCCGTGGTGAAGGCCGACGGCTACGGCCACGGCGCGGTCGAAGTGGCCCGCACGGCGCTGGCCAACGGTGCCGAATGGCTGGGAGTGGCCCGCCTGCCCGAAGCCATTGCCCTGCGGGAGGCCGGCCTCGACGCCCCGATGTTGGTGTTCGGCTACACGCCGCCCGCCGACGCCGGCCGGCTGGTCGAATTCGACCTGCGGCAGTCCGTCTATTCCCTCGACGCCGCCCGGGCCTATTCCGCCGTGGCCCTGGCGCGCGGCCGTACGATCCGCGTTCACTTGAAAGTGGACACGGGCATGGGCCGCCTCGGTCTGGTACCGGCGGCGCTCCGCGCTCTGGAGCCCGGCCATACCATTGGGGAGGATTTCATCCGCACGGCGACGGCCATCGCCAGCCTTCCGGGCCTGGAGCCCGAGGGCATCTTCACCCACTTTGCCGCCGCCGACAGCGCGGACCTATCCTACGCCGAACGCCAGCTGGCGCTTTTCATCGAGGCGCTGTCCGCCCTGCGGGCCAACGGACTCGAGTTTGCTCTGCGCCACGCCGCCAACAGCGCGGCCGTCATCGGGATCCCGGAATCCCACCTGGATCTGGTCCGGCCGGGAATCGCGCTCTACGGGCTGCGGCCCTCCGACGAGGTCGACTTGACCGGCATCGTCCTGAAGCCGGCCATGGCGCTCAAGACGCGGATCGTTCATCTGAAGGCGGTTTCCGCCGGAACCTGCATCAGCTACGGCATGACCTACCGCACGCCGCGGCCGACCGTCATCGCCACCGTTCCCGCCGGCTACGCGGACGGCTTCCGCCGGCTGTTCTCCTCGCAGGGCTGGATGCTGGTGCACGGCCGCCGCGTTCCCGTCGTCGGCCGGGTGTGCATGGACCTCAGCATGCTCGACGTGGGCGCGGTTCCCGGGGCCCGGGTGGAGGACGAGGTGGTCATCTTCGGCGTGCAGGGCACCGAGTCCATTTCAGCAGACGACCTCGCCCATGAGCTCGGCACCATCAACTACGAAATCGTCTGCGACGTCACCGCCCGCGTACCGAGAGTTTATACAAGCCATCGATTCTCACAAAGGGAGTGAAATTGTGCTGTTAATTGAGTTCCGGATGTGGTAAATTTTTTTGCAATAAGTAATACCGCAAATCAAAAGGGATGAAAGTTATTGTACCAGCCGGCCGAAATCGGACGCAGCTGACCATAACAACACCCCCGACACGAGGCCGGACATGCTGCATCAACCGCACACCTTTCACATCCCTGTCATGGGCACGGGGTTCACCATCGACACCCCTTTGAAGGTCGCCCGTTACGGAATCTCTTCCGTCATATCACTTGTGGATGACGTTCTCATAGAGCAGGTACGCAAGTATCACTGCGATAGGCTCGGCGAACCTTTCGAGCCCATTGGTGCCGGCGAGGAAGACGCTCGCGGTCGGCGGATCACCGCCTACCTGAACTTCGTGGACAGGATCGTCCGGCGGCAATCCCAAGCCCTGCAGGCCGCGCCTTTCGAAGATGGCAGCGAGATCACCCGCTATTTCAGGATGTTGCCGGAATCGCCCCTCAAAACGGCCTACCAGGACATGCTCGGCGCGCCGGACGGCCCGGGAAAGGATCGCCTCCAGGCGTTGCTGCGGCCGCTGGCCGTGCCGGGCAGCATCGACGTCAACATCATGACCAAACTCGATAGAGACGCCTACCGCCACGGCCAGAAGATGCCGCCGGAGTGTGCCGACGCGATGGCGGCCCTGCGCGGCTTCGCCCGCAGCGTGCTCAGCTCCGCCATCATCTTTTCGGCCGGAATCAACCAGCGGCTCTACCGATATGCCGCCACGTTCGATGATTTTTTCGCGGATGCGAGCGGACAGTTCAAAAAAACCATCATCCTGAAGGTGAGTGATTTTCGCTCCGCAGAAGTACAGGGAAAGTTCCTGGCCAAGCGTGGGTTGTGGGTGTCCGAGTTCCGCATCGAATCGGGGCTCAACTGCGGGGGTCACGCCTTCGCCACCGACGGCCACCTGATGGGGCCGGTGCTCGAGGAGTTCAAGCAGAAAAGGCAGGAGCTCATCTCGGTGCTGCAGGAGGCCTATCGAAGTGCTCTCGCCGCCCAGGGCCGTCCGACCAGCCAGGCGCCCGGCGATGTACGCATCACGGTGCAAGGCGGCATCGGCACGGCTTCGGAAAATGATTTTCTTCTGAGATATTACCATCTGGACGGCACCGGATGGGGTACCCCGTTCCTGCTGGTCCCAGAGGCCACCAACGTGGACCGGAACCAGCTCGAAAAACTTCTCTCGGCCCGGCCGGGCGACGTCTACCTGAGCGACAGCTCCCCGTTGGGGGTTCCCTTCTGGAACCTGCGCACGTCGTCGAGCGAAGAGGCCCGACGCCAGCGCAACCATGTCGGCAAGCCCGGAAGCCCTTGCCCCAAGGGATATGCGAGTTTAAGCACGGAGTTGACCGAGACTCCGGTCTGCCTGGCTTCCCGAGTCTACATCACGCGCAAACTCGAGCATCTCGCCGAGGAGAATTTGTCGGAGGAGCAGTTTGCCTTCACGCGCAAGAGTGTTCTCGACAAGTCCTGCCTGTGCCACGACTTATCCGGCGGGGTTGCCCTGACCTACAACTTCGATGCGAAGGCCACTCCTGCCATCTGCTGCGGTCCGAACATCGTGAACTTTTCCAAACTGGCCTCCCTAGAGGAAATGGTCAGCCACATTTACGGTCGGTTGTGCCTGCTGGCCAACAACGAGCGGCCGAACATGTTCGTCCAGGAACTCAGGCTTTACGTGGAGCATCTGCGCAAGGAGATTTCTTGTTTTTCCATCGGCCTGTCACACCGGCCCCAAGGCTATTTTAGCAGCTTCAGGGAGAACTTGCTCAGCGGGGTGGACTACTATTGCGAACTTGCGCGGCAGTTCATCGAGGAAAAGCGGGGGCAGTTTCTGGAGGAGTTGGAAAGCCTGCGGAACGAAATTGAGAGCGTTCTCATCCCGGCCCCGCTTCCGGTCAGAAAAAATAGGGCAGCCTAATTTGTCAGCAGGGTTGGTTTCACGGTCTGCAAAGCCGCTCCCCACTCACTCAACAACCTCCTGAAAAACCGATACGCTGGTTAGTGGTTTATTTCGTTTGACCTCGTGGCCGAGTCCCTATAGAAAGGCTGCCTGAAGCAACCGCGACAGGGCGGGGGCAGCGATGCCATAGCTGCTTCCCGGGTGAAAAATCCCCCTGCCCCCCTTTGATAAAGGGGGAACCAAAACAGCGGCCGCGTTGCTGCACTCGAACCCTGGAACCCTTGACCCCTTGGACCCTTTGAATATGCGCGAAATCGTTCTGATCAACATCACGGGCAAGGACAAACCCGGGCTGACGGCCCGCCTGACCGAGATTCTGGCCAATTACGGCACCACCATTCTGGACATGGGCCAGGCCGTCATCCATGACTTCCTGTCGCTCGGCATCCTGATCGAAATCCCGGACGAGTCCCGCTCCTCCTCCGTGCTCAAGGACATCCTGTTCGCCGCGCACAAGCTCGGCATCAGCGCGCAGTTCACGCCCATCGACGAGGACCGCTACGAAGCCTGGGTCGACCAGCAGGGCAAGGAGCGGCGCATCATCACCATGCTGGGCCGCAAGATCAGCGCCGGTCAAATCGCCGAGGTCACGCGGGCCATGGCCGAAAACGGGTTGAACATCGAGGTGATCACCCGTCTGTCCGGCCGGGTCTCCCTGATCAACCCCGAGGCCAGCTCCAAGGCCTGCATTCAGATGAGCGTCTCCGGCCGCCTCGCCGACGCTGACGTGCTGCGCAGCCGCCTGCTGCAGATCTCGGAGGAGACCGGCGTGGACATCTCCTTCCACGTCGACAACCTCTACAGCCAGAACCGCCGGCTGGTGGTCTTCGACATGGACTCGACCCTGGTGCAGGCGGAGGTGATCAACCTCCTGGCCGAAAAGGCCGGCGCTGGTGACAAGGTGGCGAAGATCACCGAAGCCGCCATGGACGGCCAGATGGATTTCAAGGAAAGTCTCACCCGGCGGGTGGCGCTGCTGGCGGGACTACCGGAAGCCGTGCTGGCGGAGGTGGCGGCGGACCTGCAGCTGACCGACGGGGCCGAGCGCGTGGTCGCCACCCTCAAGGGACTGGGCTACAAGCTGGGGATCATCTCGGGCGGCTTCGACTACTTCGGCAAATTCTTCCAGAACAAGCTCGGGCTGGACTATATGTTCGCCAACCAGCTGGAGATCGTCGACGCCAAGCTGACGGGGCGGCTCAAGGGCGACATCATCGACGGACCCAAGAAAGCCGAAATCCTCAAGACCCTGGCCATGGTCGAAAACATCAGCTTGGAGCAGACGATCGCCGTCGGCGACGGCGCCAACGACCTGCCGATGCTGCACACCGCCGGCCTCGGGGTCGCCTTCCATGCCAAGCCCATCGTCCGCGCCAACGCCGACCGGGCCATCTCCAGCGTCGGCCTCGACGGCCTGCTCTATCTCATGGGCATCAGCGAGCGCGAGATCCGCCAGGCGTGACCGGCTGGAAACTGATAAGGCAACGAGGGTTCGGGGTTCGGGAGAGAAACGGTTGCCGGAGTCCGATCGCCACTGGCCCGGTTCGTATGTGCGCTAGGCCGGCGAAACCTATTCGCATCCCCTTGGGAATCTCCTGAACCCTGAACCCTCTCTACCCGAGTCGTAAAAAGAATCAATAAACATGAGGCCGCCAGCGGGTCAAGCCGATTGACCTGCAGTCTGGGGGGTGGACAAAGGCTTTGCCCGTGGTTCTGCAGCGGCCTCATCGGCGGCCTCATGTTTATGGTCGCGGGCAATCAGCATATAAATCGAGGGGATCACGAAGAGGGTGAAGAACGTCCCGACGGCCATGCCGCCGACGAGCACCAGGCCGATCGAATTCCGGGCCTCGGCGCCGGCGCCGGTCACCAGTGTCAGCGGGAAGTGGCCGGCGATGGTGGCCGCACTCGTCATGAGGACCGGACGCAGACGGGTGATGGCGGCCTGCCGCACGGCCTGCCGCTTGGACTGGCCCTGCAGCTGGAGCTTGTTGGCAAACTCGACGATCAGGATGCCGTTCTTTGACACCAGGCCGACCAGGGTCACCAGCCCGATCTGGGAGTAAATGTTAAGGGTGGTGGTCCAGCCGTGAGTCCAGAATTTGACATTCGGATCGGGCATCCTCAGAAAGGTGAAAATGAGCGCGCCGAACATCGCCAGCGGCACGGACCCGGCCAGAATGACAAAGGGATCGCGGAAACTGTTGAACTGCGCGGCCAGGACTAGGAAAATCAGGACGACCGCCAGCGCGAAGGTGTACAAAAACCGGTTGCCCTCGGATCGCAGCTGGCGCGACTCGCCCGTGTAATCGATGACATAGCCCTTGGGCAGGATTTTCGCCGCCTCGTCCTCGAGGAACCGCAGCGCCTCATCCAAGGGCCGGATCGACACCCCGCTGATCTTGACCGCGTTGAGCTGCTGGAAGCGGTTGAGCGATCGCGGCACCGTGGAGTTGCGGATGGTGGCAATGGTGCTGAGCGGCACCAGCTGCCCGTTCGGGCCGGTGACGTACACGTTTTTAAGCTGGTCCGGGTTGAGCCGGTCCACGCGCTGGATTTGCGGGATGACTTTGTAGGAGCGACCGGCGATGTCGAAGCGGTTCACGAAATTGCCGCCCACCATGGCCGCCATGTCGGATCCGACCTGCTGCAGGTCAAGCCCGAGTTCAGCCGTCTTGTCGCGGTCGATGACGATTTCCGACTGCGGCTGGTCGATCTTGACATCGATGATCGGCGGGAAGGCGAACATACCGCTCTGCATCGCCTTGAGCTGGATCTGGCGGGCAAACTCCAACAGCTGTTCCGAGTCCGCCGTCGAGGCCAGGATGAACTCCACCGGAAACTGGCCCCCGCCCGGCAGCGCCGGCGGCAGAACCGGCAGCGTGCGGACGCCGGGGATGGCGCGCACCTTCTGCTGAACCTCGGGCAGGATCTGGAAGATATTGCGCTGGCGCTCACCCCAGGGTTGAACGACCATTCCGGCAAAGCCGGAGTTCGGCCGGGTGATCTGAAAGGTGAATTGAGTTTCCGGCACGCTCAAATAGGCCTGGTTCACGGCCGCTGTAAAGCGGCTGGTCTGGTCCACCGTAGAGTCCGCCGAGGCATCGATGATGCCGAAAATAACGCCCTCGTCCTCGTTCGGGGCAAGCTCCTTGGGCGACATCGCGTACATGGGGATGGTCAAGAGGCTCACGGCGATCCACACCGTGTAGACGGCCGGGCGCGAGTCCAGGGTGAGGTCCAGCAGCCGTCCGTAAAAGAGCCGGAAGCGCTTGAAGTCCCGCGCAATCTTCCCCGCGAACCCGCGCTCCTCCATCCCCGGCTTGAGCAGGTAGCGGGACATCATGGGGGACAGGGTCAGTGCGACGACACCGGAAATGACGACCGCGCCGGCCAAGGTGAAGGCGAACTCGCGGAACAGCGAACCGGTCAAGCCCCCCTGCAGGCCGATGGGCGCGTAGACCGCCGCCAGGGTGATCGTCATGGCGACGATCGGCCCGACAAGTTCACGAGCGCCCATGAGGGCGGCCTCCAGCGGCGACTGCCCCTCGCTCAAGTGCCGTTCCACGTTCTCCACCACCACGATGGCGTCGTCGACAACTAGGCCCACGGACAGCACGATGGCGAGCAGCGTCAGCAGGTTGAGCGTGAACCCGAACACCTGCATCAGGAAGACTGCTCCGATGAGCGAAAGCGGAATGGCGACCACCGGAATGAGCACCGAGCGGAAGGAACCGAGAAACAGGAAGATCACGACCACCACGATCAGGAGTGTGTCCCCTAACGTGTTCAGCACCTCATGGATGGCATTGGTGATGTAGTTGGTGGCATCGTAGGCAATGCGCGCCTGCAGCCCGGTGGGCAACTGGTTCTGGATGGCCTCCATCTCGACCC
>CAZNAX010000166.1:0-7180 GCA_964570965.1 uncultured Desulfatibacillum sp. | reverse complement strand
AGCTGCGGCCCGAAGGCGCTTATAGGCAGGGGGTTGAGGGTATAGGACCGTTAATAACTGAGGTTCACGGTTCAGCGGTTCACGGTTGGAAAAGCACGAAAGCCGGTAAAACCCAACCATTGAACCAATGAACCGCTGAACCTTATTTTTAACCTAAACACATGTTCATCGACTTCTTCTACAAACTTCGCGATGTGGGCCTCCAGGTCAGTCCCACCGCCTTTCTGACCCTCCATCGCGCGCTCTCGATGGGGCTGGTCGGCTCCCTTGAGGATTTCTATACGGCATCCCGGTCGATCCTGGTTAAAAGCGAGCGCTATTTCGATCTCTTCGATCGGGTGTTCGCCCATCACTTCCAGGGGGCGGACATGCCCGATCTCAAGGGCATCGAGCTGGACGAGCTGGCGCGCTCGATGCTCGAATTTTGGCTGCAGAAGCCGCAGGAATTGTCGCAGCTGTTGGGGATGGACGAGCAGGCCTTGAAGAAGCTGACTCCCGAGCAGCTGCTGGAATACTTCAAAGAGCGATTGAAGGAGCAGACTGAAGCCCACCACGGCGGCGGCAAGTGGATCGGCACGGGCGGTTTTTCGCCGGTGGGGCACTCCGGCTACCACCCCGGCGGCATGCGGGTGGGAGGGGTCTCCGGCAGCAAGTCGGCGGTGAAGGTGGCCCTGGAGCGCCGTTACCGGGACTATTCCCAGGAAGGCCCGCTGACCCAGGCCATGGTGGGCGAAGCTCTGAAACGATTGCGGCACATGGCGCCGGCCGGCCCCAAGGACCGGCTGAATGTCGAAAAAACCATCTACCGGACCACCCAGAACGCGGGGGAAATCGAACTCGTCTTCGATAGGAACCTAAGGGACAAACTCAAGGTCATTCTCGCCATCGACAACGGCGGCTGGTCGATGGATCCCTACATTCCGGTGGTCCAGACGGTATTCGACTACGCCCGCTCCCAGTTCAAGGACCTCAAAACCTTTTTCTTCCACAACACGATCTACGACACCCTCTGGGGCGAGCCCTCGCGCTATCGGAAGGCTCAGCGCATTGCGGAGTTTGCCCGGCTGGATCCCGAAACCCGCCTGGTCATCGTGGGCGACGCGAGCATGGCGCCTTACGAGCTCTTGGCGGCCGACGGCTCCATTTACGCCGAGGAGCGCAGCGGTCGGCCGAGCATCGAATGCCTGATGTTTCTATCCCAAGCCTTCCCCCGCAACGTTTGGCTCAATCCGAAGCCTGCCGAGACTTGGGGCTACACCCGCACGATCGCCGCCATCCGCCAGATCTTCCCCATGTTCGAGCTCAGCATCGAAGGGTTGGAGCAGGCGGTGAGCCTCCTGATGCAAAAATGACGACTGCGCGAAAAGGCCAATCCCGGCGTTGCGCATCATCTCGCAGTCGCTCCGGCGTACGGCAAGTACGCCTCGCGACACGAGACTCGCGCGCCTTGGTCTTAGCCTTTTCACGCAGTCGTCGAACAAGGTGAATTTATTTTTACCCGATCGGCGACCTCAATGCGTGGCGATCCATCGATCCATGATGTCGCGGACGCTTCTGGGACGGTCGGTCATGATGCCGTCCACCTCTCGATCCAATATTTCGAAAATATCCTTTTCAGAGGGTTCGTGTTTGTCGAGGGCGTGGAATGGCCCGAATTCAGTCAGGAACACATAAGTCGCGCCGCCTGCTTCCCGGACCCGCTCGACGACCCCCCGAGTAGTAAACAATCGACTGTGGACGGTCTCCAGGGCGCGGTTTTTCATTTTCATCTCAAAAAAATGAAAAATCAGTTGTTCCTTCGTAGAAAGGCCGGTAGGGTATATTTCGCTGCTTTGGTCGCGAAATTCGTCGATGTATTCGTCAATGGCGCTGACCACCACTTTAACCCGGCTATCCGGGTCGGCGTTGAGAATAGCTAAAAACGCCCCGATATTGTCCTTCAAGCCCTTGCGATCGCTGTCGTTGATATGCCGCTTGAAAGATTCTTTCAATTCGATGTTCAGGGGCGCCGCCGGGAAACGCTTCAAAAAATCATCGAAAAGCAGAAGGCGGCGGTCTTCCTCCTTCGGAACTCCGGATAGATCTATCTGGCCTTCCTTTAGGCTTTTCACCGCGGGGTCCGCCACCCAGGCTTTGCCGTCCAGTTCGGCCCAATCGTAATCATAGATCTTCTTACGATCTTTATTTCTTTTGGCAGGTCGGTCGTCTGTGCCCTCAATGCGCACATTGTTGAGATCCGGCCCGTGCCACACCACGAACCGGCCGTCCCGGGTCAATTGGACATCCAGCTCAAGGACGTCCACGTGGGCGACTTCCAGGGCGTGGCGGAAGGCTATCACCGTGCTTTCCGGGGCCTCCAGAACCCCTCCGCGATGACCGAAGAGAATCGGGGTTTTCAGATTGAAAATAGGATCGATTCTTGAAGACACTGAATTGTTGTTGCCCAAAGCAGCCTCCTTATCATTCCAAGTTTTTGAGATTTATTCCGCGATCAGCTCCGCCACCATCACCGTAACGGCCTGGCCGCGCAGGCGCACCCGATCCCCCCGGACCGTCACGCCGACCACGCCGCCGCGCGCCGAGGCCTGGTAGGCCCGCATCTCGGTCTTGCCGAGCCGCCGGCTCCAGTAGGGTCCGAGGCAGCAGTGGGCCGAGCCGGTCACGGGGTCCTCGTCGATGCCGACGGCCGGGCCAAAAAAGCGCGAAACGAAGTCGAAGCCAGGCGTGGAAGCGCGGCTGGTCACCATGATGCCGCGCACCGGCAAGGCCCGCAGGCGGGTGAAGTCGGGGCGCAGACCTCGTATGATCTCTTCCGACTCGAGCTCGACCAGGTGATCGAAACGGCTGCTGCGGAAGCTCAAGACCTTAGCCCCTAAAATTTCGGCCAGGCCGGCGGGGGCATCTGCCGGTTCGTCCGGGGTGACCGGAAAATCGAGGTCGATCCCTTCAGCGCAGCGTTCGGCCGTGAGCAGTCCGCTCAACGTGTGAAAGCGCGCAGGCTCTTCATTGGATAGCAAGTTGGTTTGCCAGAGGATGTGGGCCGAGGCCAAGGTCGCATGGCCGCAGAGCTCTACCTCCACGGCGGGCGTAAACCAGCGCAGCCGAAAACCTTCACCCTCCTTCAGCAGAAAGGCCGTCTCGGAGAGGTTCATCTCGGCCGCCACGTTCTGCATCCAGGCGTCGTCTTTCGGGCCGGGCAGGATGCACACGCCGGCCGGATTGCCGGTGAACGGTTTGTCCGTGAAGGCGTCGACCTGGTAAATTTTCATGGGTTACCAAAAAGGGTTAAAGAGTTCAGGAAATCCAGAAGGGCTGGCATCATAGTTTTCGCCATCCTCCTCTTTCTTCTGAACCCTGAACGCCGAACCCCTGAGATCTTAATACTGCTAACCAAAACAAGCCTCCATCCCTCTCAGGCACCATCAGAAACCTGCACGCCCGGACGCCCGGCGTTGCATAGCCCCGAGCAACTGGGCCGGCTCCCTAAAGCGGCTGGTCAACATGACGGCGGCGATGATGTAGGGCTTGAAGCCGGCCTGGATGTAAGTCGGAATGCGGTAGCGCTCGAAGACGCCGGCCGCAACTTCGCCTGCCGCGCACGAGACCCCCGAGATGTCCGCCGGCAGGCAGTGCATGTAAAGCGCCTTGCCGCCGCGCGTTAGTTTCATTTTCGATTCGGTGCACTCCCAGTCTTTGAAGCCGGCGTTGTTGGCCAGGCACTCTTTTTCGAGTGCCTTGAGGCCGGCCGTGTCGTTCTGACGCAGCAACTCGGTGCGTTTTTCCATGACATGGTACGGGGCCCAGCTCTTGGGGTAGACCACGTCGGCGCCGGCAAAGGCCTCGTCCATCGAGTTCACGACCCGGAAGCTGCCGCCGTTTTCCCTCGCAAAGGCGTCCGCCTTCGCGACCACATCGGGGATCAGTTGATAGCCCTCGGGGTGGGCCAGCACCACCTCCATTCCGAAGCGCGGCATCAGCCCGATAATGCCCTGGGGCACAGACAGGGGTTTGCCGTAGCTGGGCGAGTAGGCCCAGGTCACGGCGATTTTTTTGCCCCGCAGGTTGTCCAGCGAGCCGAAGTGGCTCTGGAGCTGCATCAGGTCGGCCATGCTCTGGGTGGGGTGGTCGATGTCGCTCTGCAGGTTTACGAGGTAGGGCCGCTGCTCCAGAACGCCGGCCTTGAAACCGTCCTCCACGGCGGTGGCCACTTCCTGCATGTAGGCGTGGCCAGCGCCAAGGAAAATGTCGTCACGGATGCCGATGAAATCTGTAAAAAAGCTGATCATGTTGGCCGTTTCGCGCACGGTCTCGCCGTGAGCAATCTGCGAGCGGCCCTCGTCCAGGTCCTGAACATTCAGCCCCAGGAGGTTGGCGGCCGAAAAATACGAAAACCGGGTGCGGGTCGACTGGTCGCGGAAGATGCTCACCGCCAGGCCCGAGTCGAAGCAGCGGGTGGAGATGTTTTCGCGGCGCAGGCAGCGCAGCGCCTCGGCCACGGCTGCGATCTGCTTCAGCTCATCAACGGTTTTCTCCCAGGTCAGCAAAAAGTCTTTATGGTAGAGATCGCCTGAAAGTGCACCGATCTCTTTCAATAGGCTTTGAAAATTGGTCATGATTCCTCCTTATAAATCGCAACGGTCAGCCGATGGGCCCGTGGACCCGAGAAACGAAAACGGGCCAACGGGAAAACCGGTGAACGGGCAAACGAATATCTAAACCGTGCAGGCGTAATGGGCATAAAAGGCCGCTGCGTTGACCAGATCCTCGACCGGGGTCTTCTCGTTGGGGGCGTGCGCCATGGCTTCGGCACCCGGCCCGAACCCGATCGCCGGAATCCCGTACATGCCGGAGATGGTGACGGCGTTGGTCGAGAAGGTCCACTTGCCGATTCGGGGCGGTCGGCCGAAAAGCGCCTGGTAGGTCCGGGCGCCGGCCTGCACGGCCGGGTGGTCTTCCGGCCACTTCCAGGTCGGGTAGTATTTTTCCATGCCGTAGCGTTTGCCGGTGTAGGCGGTTTCCTCGTAGTTCGGGACGAAGACCCGCGCATCATCGCCCTTGACCAGCGCCTCGATTTCGCGGACGGCCGATTCCCTGGTTTCGCCCCAGGTCAGCCGGCGGTCAAGGTGGATGCGGGCGTAGTCTGCTACGGCGCACAGCGACGGGCTGCCGGAAACAAACTGGCTGAGCGCGATAGAGCCTTTGCCGAGGAAGTCGTCGGCGGGCAGCCGCTCACTGAGCTGCTCGGCGGCCAGGCAGGCCCGCGAGGCCATATAGATCGCATTTCTGCCGCGCTCAGGGGCCGATCCGTGGGAGGAAACTCCTTTGAATTCAACCTCGATTTCCATGCGGCCGCGCTGGCCGCGGTAGAGGCCGCCGTCGGTGGGTTCGGTGCTGACGACCACCTCGGGCCGGATCCCGTCTTCTTCGATGATGTACTTCCAGCACAGGCCGTCGCAGTCCTCTTCGATGACGCTGCCCACAAAGTACAGCGTGACGTCCCGGTCGAAGCCCAGTTCTTTGAGGATGCGGCCGGCGGTCACCATGGAAGCGACGCCGCCCTTCTGGTCGGCGGCCCCGCGGCCGTGGACGAAGCCGTCACGGATCTCGCCGCAGAAGGGATCAAAACTCCAATTGGTGGAGTTGCCGACCTCGACGGTGTCGATGTGGCCGTCGAACGCCAGGATGCGCTTGCCGTTTCCGATGCGGCCGATCACGTTGCCGAGCCCGTCGATGTTGACCTCGTCGAAGCCGGCGGCCTGCATTTGCTCGAAAAGTTTTTGCGCAACCGCTTTCTCTCCCAGACTCGGGGACTTGATCTTGACGAGTTCGGACAGGTTGGAGGCGGTATCGTCGCGGTAGCGGCGGGACAATTCCAGGATGCGTTTGGCGTCTTTCATATCGGGTTCCTCAAACAATCAGAAGGGCTTGTATATGTCGAGGCTCTTTTAAATCAAGCATCAGGCCGTCAGCCAAGGCGCGCGGGGTTTTGGGATGCGCAGCATACTGTCCGGTATGTGAGCAATCACAAAAGGCCGCGCAACGCCGGATCACGGCTTGAGGCGCCGGTTTCTCAAGTAGCTCGGTATTCTTCGATCAGCCGGTCGACCCTCGCCACCTCGGCCTGCTGCGCCTCCCAGTAGGCCTGGTCGCGCTGGGCGTTCAGCTCTTCGACGGTCTTGGCCTGCTGCTCGACCCAGGTGAAGTACTTGAGGTTGTGCCACTGGGTGCGGTTGCGGCGGGTGCCCTCGTCGATCCAATCCAGCTTCTGCCGGTGGAAGATACTGACCAGGCGAACTTCTGCGGCGGTTTGGTCCATCGGGCCGAAGCACTCGTTCAGGCCGGCCATGACCGAGTGATAACGGTCGACAGCGTCCGTACAGACGGTGGCGATCAAATCATTCTTGCCCATGCCGTAGAACTTGGCCGTCTTGATGGCTCCGAGCACGTTGCAAACTCCGGAAATTCCGAAAATCCGAGAGAGTCGCTGCACCGTTTCCTCGGCCACGCCGTATTTGCGGGTGAGCACCTCCCAGCCGGTCGCCTCGGTCAGCATCTGCAGCCCGAGCTTGCTCTCGATATCGTCGATGCACATGACCGCATCCAGGTTCATGACGTTGTGGATCCAGGTGACGTGCTTGTCGCCGATGCCCTGGATGTCGTGGCCGCCGTAGCCGTTCCAATAGAGCGTCGGGCACTGGATCGGTTCGAGGCCCACGATCAGATGGCGGCCGGGCCACTGCTGCTTGAGCCGGTCGCCGGCCGCGATCGTGCCGGCCGAACCCATGGCGGAAACATAGGCCGAAACCACCCCGGTGCCGACTCCCTGGGTCTCCAGCGCCTTGGCCAGTTCGATGAGGGTGTTTCCGGTAACATAGTAGTGAAACCGGTAGTTGGCGAATTCCTCAAACTGGTTCATGATTCGGACGCGGTCGGGCGCGGCCTGCTTCAGTGCATGGCACTTGTCGTAGATCTCCTTCACATTGCTCTCGCAGCCCGGCGTCAGCTCCAAGCGGGCGCCGTAGCCGCGGACGATCTCGAAGCGCTCCCTGCTCATCTCCTCGGGCAGGATCACGACCGAGTCGAACTGCATGCGGCAGCCCACCCAGGCGCCGCCGATGCCGTAATTGCCGGTGGACGGCCAGACGATGGTATGGCGGGTCGGGTCCACGGCGCCGGTGAT
>CAZNAX010000165.1:0-7185 GCA_964570965.1 uncultured Desulfatibacillum sp. | reverse complement strand
AGGTGGCGGTCGGGTTCGTGCTCACCTTGATGGCCCGCGACCTGGCGTATTTCCTCGGCAACCCCTATACCCGCCTCCCGGGGCCTCAGACGGTTTCGGCACCGGTGCCGGGGCTGGACCAGATCCCGTTTCTCGGCCCGGTCCTCTTCAACCACCCGCTTCCGGTTTACTTCAGTCTGATGCTGGTCGGCATCAGCTGGTGGTACGTCTACCAGACCGCTCCCGGGTTGAAGCTTCGGGCCGTCGGCGAAAACCCGAAGGCAGCCTATGCGCGCGGCATCGATCCCCGGAAGATTCAGATGCTCTATGCGGTCTGCGGCGGCCTTCTGGTGGGGCTGGCCGGCGCCACGTTTTCGCTCTGCACCAAACCCGGCTGGGGGCGGCCCCAGGGCGCCGAGGGCACCGGCTGGATCGCGCTCGCACTGGTCATCTTTGGCGGGTGGCACCCGCTCAAGGCGGCGGTCGGCGCCTACCTTTTTTCATTTCTGCAGCTGATGGGCATCTACTTCCAGGGCTGGCTGCCCGGCGTTCCGGCTCAGGTTTTTCAAGTGGCCCCCTTCCCGTTGATGATCTTCACCCTGCTGCTCATGTCCATGGCCCAGAACGAATCCGTCCGGCGCTGGGCGGCGCAGCGCGGTCGGACTTCGGCACTGCTGCGGTTTTTATCGGGAATGGCGCCGGCGGCGCTGGGCCGGCCTTTCCGCCAGGATTGACGCGTGTCCATCCAGAAACGGCGTCTTTCGGCTCATGCCGGCGTTCTCGCTCTTCGCAATCCTCGGCGTAGAAACACTACGCCTGCGGTTGCGAAATCGCTGCGGCCTTGGCCTGAAACCGAAATCCACCATTTCTGGATGGACCCGAGCTGAAGCAACTTCCGATCACACGAAAAGGCCGACGGGCCGGAATTGAAGGACGTCGACCAGGCCCCGGTCGGTGATTTTCAGCTCGGGGATGACCGGCAGGGCCAGAAACGAGAGCGTCATAAACGGGTCCTTGAGCCGGGATCCCAGCTCGTGGGCCGCATGTACCAGCCGGTCCATGGCCGCGCTCACGGCCTGAACCGGCTCCAGGGACATGAGCCCGGCCACCGGCAGCGGTAGCCTGGCCGCAATCCGGCCGCCTCCCGCGGCGGCGATCCCCCCGCCCATCGCCACCACTTCGCCCACGGCCGCGGCCATGTCCGCATCCGCCACGCCCACGACGACGATGTTGTGCGAATCGTGGGCGACGCTGGAGGCGAGCGCCCCCTGCCGGAGCCCGAAGCCTCGGACCATCCCCAGTCCGATGCGCCCGCTGCCTCTGTGGCGCTCGACGACGGCGATCTTGAGCAGGTCCCGGCCGGGGTCCGACACCAGCCGGCTTCCTTCCACCGGCGCGGATTCGATCGACTGGCGCGTCAGGATCTGATCGGGGATTAGATCGATCACGCGCAGGCGCCGCCCGGCCGCGACCAGGCCGAAATCCAAACCATGAAGGCTGGCGTTCATGGAGGACTGTACCGGCGGGGAGGGCGGGGTCCTGATTCCGGCGGCCATCCTTCCGTCCCTGGCGATGAGTTCCCCGCGCACATAGACCTCCTCGACCTGTAGGCGGGATGGATCCGAAAACACCACCAGGTCCGCCTGGCGGCCCGGGGCGACGGCCCCGAGATGGGTGAGGCCGAAGCGTTCGGCCGGGTTGAGGGTGGCCATCCGGATCGCTGTCACGGGGTCCACGCCCCCGCGGATCGCGTCGGCGACGATGGAATCGATGTGGCCTTCCTCGAGCAGATCGTGGGGATGGCGGTCGTCCGTGCACCACATGAGCCGGCGCGAGCTGCGCTCGGTGACGATGGGCAGCAGCGCCGCGAGGTTGCGGGCGCCGGTGCCCTGGCGAATCATGATGTGCATGCCGGCCGCGAGCTTCTCCAGCGCCTCGGCGGCTGTGGTGCATTCGTGGTCGCTGCTGATACCAGCCGCGACATACGCCGCCAGATCCTTTCCGGAAAGGCCGGGGGCGTGGCCGTCGACCGGTTTGCCGTGCCGGTTGGCGGCTTCCAGCTTTTTAAAAACCTCCGGGTCGCCGTCCAGCACCCCGGGGTAGTTCATCATCTCGCCCAGGGCGACGATGCGCGGGTCCTGAAAAAACGGCTCCAGGTCGACTGCCGAAAGCCGCGCGCCCGCCGTCTCCATGTCGGTGGCCGGCACGCAGGAGGGCAGGGCGTAGAAGACGTTGATCGGCTGGTCGATCGCGGAGGCCAGCATGTAGCGGATCCCGTCGGCGCCGAGCACGTTGGCGATTTCATGCGGATCGGCCACAACCGCGGTGGTGCCGCGCACCGCCACCGCCCGGGCGAACTCGGCGACGCAGGTCATGGCGCTTTCGATGTGCACATGGGCATCGATGAACCCGGGGGCGACGAAGCGCCCGCCTAAATCGACGGTCGTTCGGGCGGGATAGTCGCCGATGCCGACGATCCGCCCGGCGGCGACGGCCACGCTGCCGGCGGCGATCTCTCCTGAAAAAACATCGACGATGCGGGCGTTGGCCAAAAGCAGATCGCAGGGATTCTCGCCGTGCGCGGCCTTTATGAACTCACTGGGTTGCATGCATGTCCACCGAAATCAAGGGAAGGTGTTCCACAAACAGGCGATAAAAGGCGGCCACCACAAGCGAGTGGGTGATCGCGCCTTCCCGAATGAGCCGGGGGATCTCGGCCAAGGGTTTCAAAAGGACCTCTATGTCCTCCTTCTCATCCTGGCTTTGAGGTCCTTTGCGGAAGGCGTCCCGGCCGAGAAACGTATAGCAGCGGTTGTCCAGGAACGCCGGATTCGGGTGCACGAAGCCCAGCCCGACCATCTGCCCGGCTCCGTAACCGGTTTCCTCGCGCAGCTCCCGCCAGGCCGCCTCCTCCGGCGAGTCTCCGGGCTCCACGATGCCGCCGGGAATCTCCAGAGTGACCTCCCGGGTGCCGTGGCGGTATTGACGAATCAGAACCACTTCCTGCGCAGGGGTTATGGGGATCACGTTCACCCAGCTGCCGGATTCCAGCACGTAGAAATCGTGGGCCACTCCCGTCCGAGGCGAAACGGCCCGGTCGACGCGCAGGCCGAAAATGCGCAGACTGCCCCGGCGCTCGCTCGACACAATATCCCAGGGCTTTGGAAGCATGTTTGATTTTCCTTATTAACACATCCTCTTGGAGTTTATGGTATTGAGGTAACTATTCAAAGTCAAGGCGAGCATGGCAGGTTGAGGATAAGGCGCTCGGCTCAGTTCGGGATTTTGCCGCCGTGGTCGTGATCGACGAGATGCAGAACATGTCGCGCTCGGAGTGCCGGGCTTTGCTCACCCGCATGGGCGACGGGGTGAAGTGCTTCTGCCTGGGAGACACTCGGCAGGTGGACAACCCATACCTCAACCAGGAAAACAACGGGCTGAACTGGGTGGTCAAGAAGTTCAAGAGCAGCCGAAACTACTCCCACATCGTCCTGAAGGGCGATAAGTCGCGCGGACTGATCACGGATTTGGTGATTTAAACGGGCCTGTAAGGGGCCGTTCTCCACCGGGAGCGTCCATCCGGCCGGCCGCGTCATTTCCTTATTCGCGGATCGCGGCGCCTTATAAACATCTCATGATTTATTAACATTCTCCTAACATCCCCCGTGGTATGCATAGAGCCGAGCATGCCGGTTGGCGTGCGCGTATTAACAACCCGGGAGGAATCCATGCCGGAGTGGCTGTTGGTTTTGATCATAGGAGTCTGTTTCGTCGTGACGGTCTGTGCCATGGGCCGAAGATTTCATTAAGAGCAACCCCATCTCTTTCCATCCTTCGGCAGAGTCCTGTCGGGGGCTATCCCCGAGGGCAATCTTATGTCCGACCCGTTGAAATTGCTCATCATCTGCCGGCATAACAGCGGCCGCAGCCAGATCGCCGAAGCCTATCTGAAACGACTTGCCGGAGGCCGGGCCGATGTGGCCAGCGCTGGGCTGGAACCGGCTGCGGCCGTGAATCCCCTGGTCGTCGAAGTGATGCGCGAGGAAGGCTTCGACCTTTCTCAACAAAAGCCGCAAAGCGTATTTGAGCTTTTCAAGCAGGGCCGGCTTTTCGACCACGTGGTTACAGTGTGCAGCGATACGGAACAGCAGTGTCCCATATTCCCCGGCATCACCCGGCGCTGGCACATGCCATTTCCGGACCCTTCGAAAGCGACCGGCACTCCCGAAGAGCAGTTGGCTCAAGTGCGTGCGATCCGTGAGATGATCAAGGCCTGGCTGCTGAGCCCGGGGCCGGATGATTTTGCTTCGAAGGTCGGTCTGTTGGGTTAAGCGCAGCGCTCCCTTCTGCACCTTTAATCTTTTACGTTTTCTAACAAACTCCTCATCCTCCTCTCATCCGCACCCGCCAAAGTGCCCTTCATGGAAGCATGCGAGGGTTCGTGGCGTTAGCAATCCAGATAAACCACCTTGAGCCGGCCGAGGCCGCTGCGGCGCCGCAGATCCATCCGTTGGCCGTCGTCCAGGACTCCGTCATAGGCACCTACACCGATATCGGGGCCAATTGGACGGTGATCGAATCGCGGCTCGGGGACTACAGCTATCTTGCCGGTTCGGACGGCACCGTCATCTACACCGAAATCGGCAAGTTCTGTTCGATCGCATCGCATGCCGTCATCAACCCCGGCGACCATCCCATGGAGCGCGTTACGCAGCATCACTGCACCTACCGCCGCCGGCGCTACGGTTTCGCGGCCTGCGACGACGAAGCGGTCTTCGAATGGCGCCGCCGGCAACGTTGCCGCCTCGGCCACGACGTGTGGATCGGCGCCGGGGCCAAGGTCATGGCCGGGGTCGAAATCGGAACCGGAGCCGTGGTAGCCGCTGGAGCGGTGGTCACCCGGGACGTCGCGCCCTACCAGGTGGTGGCCGGGGTCCCGGCCCGACCGCTGCGCATGCGCTTTGCTCCCGAGATCATCGAGCGGCTGACGGCCATCGCCTGGTGGAACTGGGACCGCCGCACCCTGGAAGAGCGATTCACGGATTTTTCGAATCTGGAGAGGTTTCTGGCAATTTATGGGTAAACGCGAAACGCCGGCTGGAGTTGGCCACATGGGGTTAGCGGCATTAGGTTCCGGGCGGAGCAGTGGGCTGAAAGCGCGCCTGCTTGCGGCCGTGTCCGCCGCCGGCTCCGAGGAGCTTGCAGTCATGCTAGATCGTGTCTGGCCCATGGGCGAATTTCGCGTGCGGCAGGCACCGCGGGCCGGACTGGTCATGATCACCGTACGCGATCCGTTCGGCACGCCGTTTCATCTCGGCGAAGTCCTGGTCAGGGAGGCCGAAGTGGATCTGGACGGCCACACGGGCTACGGCGCGGTCTGCGGCGATGAATCCGAAGCGGCGTTATTGCTGGCGGCCGTCGCGGCGGCCGAGCGCAGCGGCCGCAGAGACGTTCTGGCTGCCATCGGGGCGCTTCTCGGCCCGCTCGAAACTGAACGTGCCGGTCAGAAGGCGCTTTCCTCCAAACTGGCCGCTGCCACCGCCGTCCGCTTCGAGTCGATGAAGAAGGAGCGCGTGGATTTCGGCTCGCTGGGCGGATGAGGAAATTACATCCCATGAATCCCAACGGGCATCGCAGTCAGAAAAACTATCGCCACCTGCTTCAGGCCCTGAGCCGTCCCGGCCGCGTCGTGCGTCTGGAGGCTCTGGGTGTGGTTTCGCTGTTTGCGGCGGCGATCGCCGTCGCAGAATGTCTGCTCGATTCCGAAGTCAGCATCTGCGTGATCGGCAACGGCGGCGCACCGGCGCTTCAAACCGCCATCGTCGCAGCGACCGGCGTGCAGCTGGAATGCCAACCTGCGGCTGATTTCATATTCGTGGCGGGCGCCAGCAGCCGGGGCGGCGCCGGCCTGGCCAAACGGGGTTGTTCGGAATCTCCCGAGGAAGGAGCGACGATAGTGTATTGCATCGATTCGCAGCCGGCAGACGTTGCGGAGCGCTTCCGCGTCCGGCTGAGCGGCCCCGGGATTCCCGGGGCAAACGGGTTCGTGCCCGAAATGGGCGGAATCCCGGTCGAGGAATTCCAGGAGCTGATGACCGCCAATGCCGACTACCCGCTGGGAGTCGACGCTTTCTTTGTCCGGCCGAGCGGCGAGGTGATGGGGCTGCCGCGGTCGACCCGCATTCTGGTGAGGTGAAACGATGAGTTATGTGGCTGTCCGCGGCGGAGCGGCCGCCATCGAAAACGCCGAGACCTTCTCCCTGGTGCGGCGCGCCGGCGGCGACTCCGCACTGCTGACGCCCCGGCAGATTCGCGAGCAGCTGCATTTCGCGGTGGACCGGGTGATGGGCGAGGGCTCCCTGTACGCTCCGGACCTGGCGGCGCTGGCGATCAAACAAGCGGCGGGCGACACCTTCGAGGCGTCCTTCATCCTGCGGTCCTACCGCACCACCCTGCCGCGTCTGGGATATTCCGAGGCGACCGGCACCGAGAACATGCGGGTGATCCGCCGCATTTCGGCCGCCTTTAAAGACATCCCCGGCGGACAGATTCTCGGGCCGACACCGGACTACACCCTGCGGCTGCTGAACTTCGAGCTGCAGGACGAAAACCCGGTGCGCACCCGGCAGTGGATCCGGCAGCTGCTAAGCGACATCGAACGGTTGCCGCCGCTGCCCGAACGCTTTCCCAAGGTGGTTGAAATGCTGCGGCAGGAAGGCCTGCTGGCGCAGCGGCGCACGGCCGAAGAGGGCGCCGGTCTGACGGACATCACCCGCCAGGCCCTGGCCTTTCCGGCTCCGCGCAGCGCCCAGCTCCAGACCCTGGCACGCGGGGAAACCGGCGGCATGCTCGCGCTGGCCTATTCCAACATGCGCGGCTACGGGTCGGTCCATCCGGTCATCGGAGAGCTGCGGGTGGGGTTCCTGCCGGTGCTGTTTAAAAATCCGCGCACCGGGTCGGTGGAATGCATCGGCGAGGTGCAGGTGACCGAGGCCGAGGTCATTGCTCGCCTCGCCGCCGCCGAGGGATCGGCCCGGTTCAGCCTCGGTTATGGGCTGTGCTTCGGGCACAATGAAACCAAGGCCATCGCCATGGCGGTCCTGGATCGGGCCATGTCCGGCGGCGAGCCCGCAGCGCCTTCCGAAGATCAAGAGTTCGTGCTGACGCACGTGGACGGCATCGAATCCATGGGTTTCTGCAACCACT
>CAZNAX010000164.1:0-7191 GCA_964570965.1 uncultured Desulfatibacillum sp. | reverse complement strand
CATCTAACGATTCCTGCCTGGCCTCCTCTGCCAATCGATGCTGATGAAAGATCTCGTATTGTTCGAGAGCCAGTTGACCGGCCAGCTCTTTGCTAACTTTTCCAGCGTTAGCCAAGATATCTCGCTCATTGAGCTTCCCAGCGCCGGAACTGTGTTATACGGCATCGCCTCTGCATTGGCAGCCGCTTCAAGAACCAGCACATCCTTGCAATTGAACCGTAGATTTTTTGAGTTCAAGCGTGTCCGACTCGCCCCTGGAGACATGTTTTTTTAATTCTTCAAGGGTCATTTTGCGCCTTCCAGAATCGTTTTCGGCTCCCCAGGTGAAGCCATAATCAGTTTATTTTTGGCCTTTCGGGCTTTTTCATTTTCGATCATGCACTTGAGCAGGTCGCCGCCGTCTCATTCATCAAGATTGATGGCTTTTTACGGGTTCATCAATATTTAGTGGTCAACTAACTCGCCGCTTACGATATATTGATAGAGTCTCTTTACCCTGGGACCAATTTCGGATACAATTCATATCCAGACGAACCTGCCGCGTCCCGATCGTTGCGCGCATTCTGATATTTCCACTCAACCTATGCGAGGTGCGACGGAACATGGAACAGAAGAACTACATCATCGATACCAATGTCCTGCTGGAAGATCCGAATTCTCTGGTCAAGCTGCGCAACGGAAATGAGAACAGTGTCTTTATCCCCTACCATGTGCTCCTGGAGCTGAACAAGATCAAAAAGGATCCGAAGCTCCGGCACATCGTCGCCCGGGTGATCGAATACCTCGTGCAGAACCCGGACGCCTTCAAGGTGCTCAACACCGACTCCGTCGCCGACCCTTTTGTCAACCTGGTGGACAAGTTCATCCTGGACGAAATCCAGTCGAGCGGAATCGACAAGCCCATCCTGGTCACCAACGACCGCATCTTCCAACTCCAGGCGCGGCTGCGGGGCATCAAGAGCGAGATCTACAAGGAGTCCGTGCCGTTCAAGTCCGAGGCGGAATACTTTACCGGTTTCGTGGCCAGCCGCGCGGAATCCGTGCCGAACGCCTTTTGGTGGAACGAGCAGGGCAGACCCGTGTTTTTCGGACCTCAGGGAGAGAAGATCATCGATTACCAGCACAAGGTCTGGAAAGTGACTCCCCGCAATGTTTTCCAGAATCTGGCACTGGAGCTTATGACCCACCCGGATATCGACCTGGTCTCGGTGCAGAGCGAGGCCGGATACGGCAAGAGCTACCTGGCGCTCGCGGCAGCGCTTTTCCTCGTGCTCGAGCGCAAGTCCCACCGGAAGATATTCGTGATCAAGCCCACCATCGAGATCGGCCAGAAACTGGGCTACCTGCCCGGAAAACTGGAGGAGAAGCTGGAGCCCTACACGCGCTACATCGCCGACCTGGTTGCCAAGCTTCACCGGCTGAGGCCCGCCAACAAAATTTTCATGGACGGCGACCTCTACCCGCCGCAGTTCAACCCCAAAACCTTCGAGCTCCTGCCTTTGGCATATATCCGCGGCATGAACATCGAGAACGCCGTGGTCGTGATCGACGAGATGCAGAACATGTCGCGCTCGGAGTGTCGGGCCCTGCTCACCCGCATGGGCGACGGGGTGAAGTGCTTCTGCCTGGGGGACACCCGGCAGGTGGACAACCCCTATCTCAACCAGGAGAACAACGGGTTGAACTGGGTGGTCAAGAAGTTCAAGGGCAGCAGGAACTACTCCCACATCGTCCTGAAGGGCGATAAGTCGCGCGGGCCGATCACGGACCTTGTGATCTCAACCGGCCTGTAGGCGGCCGCCCCCGGCGGGCGGTACCTCATCAACACCTCATGTTTTTTAATATTTTCCAAAATTATCGGGCCGCTTCCACCGGTAAGGCAGCTCTCGAATAGCACCCGGCACGTCCATGGTCTGCAGTGCATCTATGGCATCCATCACGATTCGTCGCTGGCGCTCCACATTCCCCGGCTCCCCGAACATGCTGCCCCGACCGAACTTGACCCGCAGGGCCCGTGGGGGTTTGATCATTGCCATCCGCTCGGGTTCGTTGCCCATGGAAACGGTAGGAATCCCCGCCGCCTCGGCCATCCGCTGAATCAGACCCACGGTCTGATGACACTTGGGTCAGACCGGTACCAGCAGAAGAATGTCGACTCCGGCGCTGTTCAGCTTTGCAAGCAGCTTCGGAACCGAATCGGTGATGAGCGTCACGACATCGTTTACGTAGCTGAAGCTGTAATGCGTCTCCGCCACGCTGCCGATGACCTTCTCGCTTTCAAGCTCGATCAGACGCTGAAGAGGAAAAATCACATTGATGTCCTGCTCGGCGAGACTGTGGTCGTAGTGCGCGTGGGCGATGCCGAAATCTTCCTGCCGGGCCGTTTTGGGGATTTCACGAAACGCGGGGTCACCATGGATCGTGCCTGTGTTGAAAGGCGGCTGGCTGCCTTTGAGATAAAGCCCGCCGCTGGTGACCAGGGCAACGGTCTGCTCCGACGGTCTTCCCCGGTAGGGAGTCCAAGGCACGTCTTCGCTGACGATCAGCGGGTAGCGCTTGACGACTTCCAGCACCTTGCCGGCCTGAAAATCGGCTAAGCCCTCCTCTACCCACTTGGCGTATGCGGCTTTAAACTTCGCAAGATCGATCGGCATGGCAGCATCCTTCGAGGAACGGTGTCGGCTGAAAGCCTCTTACTATATAAAAGAAGACCCCTATTGGACCCCTTCCATCAAAAATCAGGAATAGATGGGTTGGCAGCTTATATACCATTCGAATGGAAAATAGGGAATCGCAGCCCGATCATAAAAAAAATCTACGATGCTCTATCTCCCGGCAGATAATGTGGGCAACCCAACCCATGCATCTCCGCGTACGCCTGGTGTTAAAGCTTCTTGACCTGATTGCAGCTTTGATATATTCCGCGTCTACTGTACCGCACCGAACCGAACACCCGCTTGACCCCAGGGAGGCGACGATGCTGAAAAAGGGTTTGCTATTTCTGACGATTCTGGCGCTGTTCTCGACGGTCCTGCCGTCGGGCGCCGCCGCCGACGAGGCCTTTACCTTCGGCCTGCTCCTGGTCGGCCCTTACAACGACCACGGCTGGAGCCAGGCTCACTACGAGGGCGGCAAATACGTCGAAAAGAGGGTGCCCGGCGCCAAGATGATTTACATCGACAAGGTCAATCCGGCGGACCGGCCGGGCGTCACCATTCCGCAGCTGGTAGACGACATGGTCGAGAAGGGCGCCCGGCTGATCATCGCCAACTCCGACGACATGAAGGACGGCACCCGCGAGGCCGCGCGCCAGCACCCGAATACTTACTTTCTGCATATTTCCGGCGACGATGTGCTCTCCGGCAAGGCCCCGCCCAACCTGAGCAACCTCATGGGCAAGATGGAGTACGCCAAAATGATGGCGGGTTTTGCGGCGGCCCTCACCACCCAGACCGGCAAAATCGGCTACCTGGGGCCGCTCATCAACGAGGAGACGCGCCGGCTGGCGGCCTCGGCGTATCTGGGCGCCAAATACGCCTGGGAGACCGTGCTCAAGAAGAAGCCCGAGGACCTGAAATTCCAGGTGACCTGGATCGGGTTCTGGTTCAACATTCCGGGGGTGACCTCCGATCCGACCCAGGTGGCCCAGAATTTCTTCAACACCGGCTATGACGTGGTCCTCTCCGGGATCGACACCACCGAGGCGCTCAGCGTGGCCGGCCAGAAGAAGAAAGAAGGCAAAAGCGTCTGGGCCGTTCCCTATGACTATGTCGGGGCCTGCCAGGGCGCCCCGGATGTCTGTTTGGGCGTGCCTTACTTCAACTGGGGCCCGGCGTATGTCCCATTCGTGAAGGCCGCCAGAGACAGGACCTGGAAACAGGAATGGCTGTGGCTCGGCCCGGATTGGAAGGACATCAACAACCCCGACACGAGCATCGTGGGCTTCGTTCCTGGAACGGCCCTGCCCGCCGGCGCCAAGCCGGCGCTGGACCGGTTCGTCAAGGACCTCGGTTCGGGTACGGTCAACCTGTTCAAGGGGCCGCTGAACTTCCAGGACGGCACGGTGTTCGTGAAGGCCGGTGCAACCGCCGGGGACAAACAGATCTGGCACATGGAGCAGCTGCTGCAGGGCATGCAGGGGCAGAGCAGCGCCAAGAAATAATGGCCCATGCAAGTGGAGCTCGTTGACATCCACAAGCACTACGGCGCCGTAAAGGCCAACGACGGGGTCAGCTTGACGATAGCGCCCGGGGAACTGCACGGCATTCTCGGTGAAAACGGCGCCGGCAAGAGCACGCTGATGAAGATCCTGGCGGGGTTCACCGCCCGGACTTCGGGATCGATCCAGGTGGATGGGAAACCCGCCGACTACCGCACGACGGCGGAGGCCGTCGGCCTCGGCGTCGGCATGCTCTACCAGGACCCCCTCGACTTTCCTCAACTCCCGGTTATCGACAATTTCATTATCGGGCAGACCGGAACGTTCGCGCTGGCCCGGAGGGCTTTCAAAGCGCGTTTTCTGGAACTGGCCGATTCGTTTCATTTCCGTTTGAACCCCGAGGCCGCCGTCAACAGCCTGACCGTGGGCGAGCGCCAGCAGGCGGAGCTGTTGCGCCTGCTGGCTTTAGGGATCAAGCTCCTGATCCTGGATGAGCCCACCACAGGGATTTCCGCCGCCCAGAAAGGGGTGCTCTATTCAGCCTTGCGGCGCTTGGCGGGGGAAGGCAAAAGCGTGCTGCTGGTATCCCATAAGCTTGAGGATGTGGAAGCTTTGTGCGACCGGGTGACCGTCCTGCGACTCGGCCGGGTGACCGGCGCCATGGCACGGCCGTTTGACACAGAGCAGCTTTTGAAGATGATGTTCGGCGCAGCCCCGCACACGCCGGCGCGCTCCGCACAGCGGGCCGGCGGCAAGGTGCTGGTGCTGGAGGAGGTGTCGAGCCCAGGGGGCCGGTGCGGGCTGGTGGACTGCAGCGTCACGATCCGCCAAGGCGAAGTGGTCGGCCTGGCAGGCCTCGAAGGCAGCGGCCAGGACGTGTTTCTAAGGCTGGCGGGCGGACTGAAACCGCCCCGGTCGGGGTCGGTCCAGGTGGGCGGACAATCAATGTCCGGACAGGATTATCATGGGTTCAATAAACTGGGGGTCTATTTCGTCCCGTCGGCGCGCCTCGAGGAAGGCCTGATCCCCGAGCTGACCATCAGCGAGCACGCGGCGCTTCAGCAAGAGCGCCGGACGTTCCGGGTGCCCTATCCGGCGGCGGCGGAAGACGCCGCCCGGCGGATCGAAACGTTCCGCATCAAAGGCCGTCCCCAAACGCCGGTCGAAGCCCTCTCCGGCGGCAATCAGCAGCGCCTCCTGCTGTCGTTCCTCCCGCCCGATCCGAGCCTGCTCCTGCTGGAAAACCCCACGCGCGGTCTGGACTTGGAGTCGGTGAACTGGGTCTGGCAGCACCTGCAGTCTTACAGCCGGAAAGGGACCGGCATCGTGTTCTCGTCGCCGGAGCTGGACGAGATCCTCATGGTGGCTGACCGGGTGCTGGTCTTTTTCGATGGCCGGATCATCCTGGATGTGGCCGCCGCGGCCACCGATATTCAGAAACTGGGAAGCGCGATCGCCGGAAGGGGTTAGGGCCATGGCTTCAGACGACTCCGCCGTCCATCCCCTCATCCGAGCGCCGTTGCGCGACATCCTGCTGACCGTTGCGGTCGTGCTGGTTTTTACCTCTCTGCTGCTGATCGTCTCCGGAGCCCCGCCGCTCGATACCTATGCCCATCTTTTTCTGGGGTCTTTGGGCTCATGGGTCAAGTTCACCCACGTGGTCAAGGTGTGGATCCCCCTGACCCTATGCGCCTGCGGGCTTTTATTCACCTTTCGGATCGGCCTGTGGAACATCGGGGTGGAGGGCCAGGTCATGATGGGCTCCGTGTTTACGACCTGGGCGCTGCGCGCAGGCATGGACAGCCTGGACATGGCTCCAGTGGTCATTGTCCTTTCCCTGGCGGCCGCCGCGCTGGGCGGTGCGATGTGGGCGGCGGTCGCGGGTTTCCTGAAAACCAAAGGCGGCGTCAACGAGATCTTTGCTGGGCTGGGCCTCAACTTCGTGGCGCAGGGCATCCTGCTGTGGTTGATCTTCGGTCCCTGGAAACAGCCCGGGGTGGCCTCGATGAGCGGGACGGAGACTGTTCCCACCGTGCTCTGGCTGAACGCCCCGGCCCTGCTGCGAATACCGCCGTCGGCCCTGGCCCTCGTGATAGCCGCCCTCGTTGCAACCGGCCTGATACTTGGCTGCACCTGGATCGGCCTGGATTTGAAGGCCGTCGGCCGCAACCCGGGTGCTGCTTTTCTCTACGGCCTCAAACCGTCGCGGCTTATGGTCCTGGCGATGCTGTTCGCCGGCGGACTCGCCGGATTGGCCGGGAATCTTCAGGTGACGGCCGTCTACCACCGGCTCATTCCGGCCATTTCGAGCAACTACGGCTACCTCGCGTTGCTGGTGGTGATGCTGGCCAACTACCGTATTTGGCTGGTGGCGCCGGTGGCACTTTTCTTCGCCTGTCTGAACGTCGGGAGCATCCAGCTGCCGATGATGCTGCAGCTGGACTCCTCTCTCGGCGGCGTCATTCAAGGTGCATTCGTGTTGGCGACCCTCGGGATGCACGGGTGGCGGCAGGCGCGCTCAACGCAGGCAGGTGGCCGCCCTTCTGTTTCCCCCTTTGAAAAAGGGGGATAGGGGGATTTCAAGATCAGCTTTCCGAGAAATCCCTCCCGACCTCCCTTTGCCAAAGGGAGGGATCTCCCTCTTAGGAAAAGAGGGGCCAGGGGAGATTTCCAACGACATGTTCGGCTCAACTCGAAACCGTTGACGATGTGACCGAATTAGATCTCACTCTCATCATTGCGGGCGTGATCGCCGGCGCGGCGCCGATCGTCCTGGCGGCCATCGGGGAGACCGTCACCGAGAAATCCGGGTTGATCAACCTGTCGCTCGACGGCTCCATCCTGCTCGCCGCCATGACGTCATTTGTCGCCGCACGGAAGGCGGACAGCCTGCTGGCGGGTTTCGCCGCTGGCGCCCTGGTGGGAGCGGCGCTCGCCGCCGCCGTTGCCGTGTTCAGCATCTTTCTGCGCCAGAACCAGGTGGCGGTCGGGTTCGTGCTCACCTTGATGGCCCGCGACCTGGCGTATTTCCT
>CAZNAX010000163.1:0-7239 GCA_964570965.1 uncultured Desulfatibacillum sp. | reverse complement strand
TAACGGGTATGCCACCTCGTGGTTCGGCAAGGACCACAACACGCCCTTCTTCGCGAACAGCCAGGCCGGGCCGTTCCATCAGTGGCCGAACGGCATGGGCTTCGAGTACTTCTATGGGTTTGTCGGCGGCGACGCCAGCCAGTGGCAGCCGAACCTGTTCCGTAACACGACGCCGATTTTTCCGTTCCAGGGCAACCCCGGCTGGAACCTGATCACGGCGATGGCCGACGAGGCCGTCCATTACATGAGGCAGTCGAAGGAGCTGGCACCGGATAAACCGTTCTTCGTCTATTACGTGCCCGGCGCCACGCATGCCCCGCACCATCCGACGAAGGAATGGATCGACAAGATCAGCGCCATGCGTCTTTTCGACGATGGCTGGGAAAAGCTGCGCGAGACGATCTTCGCCAACCAGAAGCGGCTGGGCATCATGCCCCCGAACGCGCAGCTGACTTCGTGGCCGGACGGGCAGGAAGCTTTCGGCGGCGCGAAGCTGCCCCGGTGGGACTCGCTCGGCGAGTTCGAAAAGAAACTCTTCATCAAGCAGATGGAGGTCTATGCCGCCTACCAGGCTTACGCCGACCACGAGATCGGCCGCGTGATCCAAGCCGTGGAGGACATAGGCCAGCTCGACAACACGCTGATCATCTACATCAGCGGCGACAACGGCGCCAGCGCGGAAGGCATGCTCAACGGCACGCCGAACGAGTTCACCGCCTTTAACGGCGTCGAGGTTCCGGTCAAGGACCAGTTTCTCTGGTACGAGTTCTGGGGCTCGGAGCGGACCTTCCCGCACTTTGCGGCGGGCTGGGCATGGGCAATGGGCACCCCGTTCAAGTGGCTGAAGCAGGTGCCGTCGCACTTTGGCGGCACGGCCCAGGGCATGGCCATGTCCTGGCCCGGCCGCATCAACGACCCGGGCGGCATCCGCCGCCAGTTCCACCATGTCATCGACATCGTGCCGACGATCCTCGAAGCCGCCGGCATCCCGGCGCCCGAAACGATCAACGGCATCAAGCAGCTACCGATCGAGGGCGTGAGCATGGCCTACACCTGGAACAAGGCCAACGCCACCGCGCCGAGCCGGCGCACCACTCAGTACTTCGAGATGCTTGGCAACCGCGCCATCTATCACGACGGCTGGGTGGCGGCCACGACCCCGGTGACGATCCCGTGGGAGTTGAGCACGAAGCCGTCACCGGATGTGATCACCGGGTACAAGTGGGAGCTCTACAACGTCATGGAGGATCCCACCCAGAACGTCGACCTGGCAAGCAAGATGCCGGAGAAGCTCAAGCAGATGCAGAACCTCTTCTACCTCGAGGCTGCGAAGTACGACGTGCTGCCGCTCGACAACACGACGCTCGCCCGCTGGAATGCGCCGAAGCCGAGTTTGACGGCGGGGCGAACGACCTTCACCTACTCGGGCCCCTTGGCCAACGTGCCTAGCAGCACGGCGCCGCATATCCTAAACCGGTCATACACGATCAGCGCCGAGGTCACGATCCCCTCAGGCGGCGCCGAAGGCATGATCGTCACCCAAGGCGGGCGCTTCGGCGGCTATGGCCTTTTCCTGAGCAAGGGCGAGTTCGGTTTCGGCCGGGGCAAGGTGGTGTTCCTCTACAACCTGCTCGACCTCAAGCGCACGGTATGGTCAGGTCCGGAGCTCAGCCCCGGCAAGCACACCATCGTCGTCGATTACAAGATCGATGGTCCGGGCCTGGGCAAGGGCGGGACGGGCGTGCTCTATGTGGACGGCAAGGAAGTGGCCAGGAATACCTTGGAACACGGCACCCCGATCACATTCCCGGAGGACGAGACCTTCGACATTGGCCAGGACACGCGCACCGGCGTCGCGCTGCTGGAGTATCGCTACGACTCGCCGTTCAAGTTCACCGGCACGATCAACAAGGTGACCTTCAAGCTCGAACCGGAGCCGGTGGCGGCAGAGGACTGCGAGCAGATGCAGAAGACCGTCGCCCGTGCCCGCGATTAGAGGCGGATGCGCGACACCGCATCCAGGGGGTGAAAGCACTGGAGATATTCGCAATGCGAAGGGTCCTTGTTCTTGCTGCAGTCGGTGAAGCCGCGACCGGGTTGGCGTTGCTGCTTGTCCCGTCGTTGGTCGGGCAATTGCTATTCGGCGTAGAACTGACCGGTATTGCCATGACGGTGGCGCGCGTGACCGGCATCGCCTTGGTTGCACTGGGCGTGGCATGCTACCCCGGCGAAGCGGCAACCAGGGGACTTTGCGGCATGCTGGCTTACAGCCTGCTTGCCACGTTATATCTTGTTCACCTTGGGCTCGGCGGCGAGTGGGTCGGGAGTCTATTGTGGCCTGCCGCCGGGTTCCATGCCGTACTGACTATTCTCCTGGCCGGCGCATGGCTCAAATGCCGGCCAATCAGGAAAACCGAAGTGCGCCGTAATTGAGAAGGCGTTTGGGTCGATGAGCGTAGCAATCTCGATGAGGCTAATGTAATCGAAAGGGCATCTCAAATGAAAAAGAGAGGAAAAACTTATTCAAGTCGCGGTGGATTCAAAACCTTCACGGCCGGCCTGCTGGCCGTGGCGGTGCTGGTAATTATTTCAGTCCGTCCGGCGGCGGCCGTCACTCCGGAAGAAGCCACGGTCATCGGGGTGGAGGCCTTCATCTACGGCTACCCCCTGGTCACCATGGAGATGACCCGGCGCGTGATGACCAACGTTTCCAAGCCCGAGGGTACGCGCGCGCCGATGGGGCAGCTCATACGCATGCGCACCTATCCGGACGCTTCGTTCCGGGACGTGACCGCGCCCAACGCCGACACGCTCTACACGACGGCCTGGTTCGACGTCTCCAAGGAGCCCTGGCTGCTGAGCGTCACGGCCATGGGGGACCGCTACTTCCTGCTGCCGATGCTGGACGGGTGGACCGAGGTCTTCCAGATGCCGGGCACGCGCACGACCGGCGACAAGGCCAAGACCTGGGCCATCACCGGTCCGAACTGGAAGGGCAAGCTGCCGCAGGGCGTGCGGGAGTATAAGTCCCCGACCGCGATCGTCTGGCTCCTGGGCCGAATCTACTGCACGGGTACGCCGGCGGACTACAAAGCGGTACACGCGCTGCAGGACAAGATCAGGCTCTTCCCGCTTAGCAGCTACGGCAAGACGTACATGCCGAGCCCGGGCCAAGTTGATTCGGCGATCGACATGAAGACGCCCGTTCGCGAACAGGTGAACCGCATGGATGCGGGATCCTATTTCAAGCTGCTGGTGCAGCTCATGAAGGACAATCCGCCCGCCAAGGAGGATGCGCCGATGGTGTCCAAGATGGCGCAGATCGGCATCGTGCCCGGGCAGGAATTCGACATCGCAAGGCTCGACCCCGCCGTGGCCCAGGGGCTGAATGACGTGCCCAAGCTGGGGGTCGAGAAAATCATGGCCCATTTCAAGAACGCCGGCAAGGTCGAGAACGGGTGGGTTTTCTCCACAAAAACCGGCGCCTACGGCACCGACTACCTGCAACGCGCCCTCATCACGGCAATCGGCCTGGGCGCCAACCGGCCGCAGGATGCGATTTACCCCACATCGGAGATGGACGCCAACGGCACGCCTTACGACGGTGCCAACAAGTACGTGATCCATTTCGGCAAGGGGAAGTTTCCGCCGGTCAACGGGTTCTGGTCGCTGACCATGTACGATGCGGAGTACTTCTTCGTGGCCAACCCGCTCAACCGCTACACCCTGAGCTCGAGAAGCAAGTTCAAAACCAACAAGGACGGCTCGGTGGACCTCTTCATCCAGAACACCTCGCCGGGCAAGGACAAGGAAGCCAACTGGCTGCCGGCCCCGGCCGGGCCCTTCAAAATGATGTTCCGGTTCTACTGGCCGAAAGAGGTCATCATCGACGGGACATGGAAACTGCCCGCAGTCATGACGATCCCGCACATGCCGGGATGACGATCGCGGTAACAGCGATCTCGAAAAGGAGGCTCCCCATGGAAACCAGAACCCGCTCCATCTTTAAACTGCTGCTCGTGCTTGCCTATGTCGTGGCCATAGCACTGCCGGCCATGGCACAGAAGATTACCGGCACGCCGGGTTCGCCCAGCGCGACCACCACCGTCAGCGGCAAGCAATTGCCGCCGCCCGACCCGAAGTTCGGCGGCGTGATCAAGAACGACGCGCTGCAGTCCAAGCCCTGGTGGGCGCCGCGCGTGGTGCCGCCGAAAGGCGCGCCCAATGTGCTGCTGATCATCACCGACGATGCCGGTTTCGGCGTGCCCAGCACTTTCGGCGGCGTCATCCCGACGCCGACCATGGACCGCATCGCGAAGGAAGGGCTGCGCTACAACCGCATGTTTTCGACCGCACTGTGCTCGCCCACGCGCGCTGCGCTCATCACCGGCCGCAACCACCACTCGGCCGGCTTCGGCGTGATCGCGGAACAGTCGACCGGCTTCCCGGGTTACAACAGCATCATCGGCAAGGACAAGGCCACCATCGGCCGCATCCTGCTCGACAACGGCTATTCCACCTCGTGGTTCGGCAAGGACCACAACACGCCCGCCTTCGCGGCCAGCCAGGCGGGGCCCTTCGACCAGTGGCCTACCGGCATGGGCTTCGAGTACTTCTACGGCTTCGTTGGCGGCGACGCCAACCAGTGGGAGCCGAACCTGTTCCGCAACACGACGCAGATCTATCCGTTTCTGGGCAAGCCGCCCGGCACCTGGAACCTCGTCACAGCGATGGCCGACGAGGCCATCGACTGGATGACGCGCATCCACCAGACCGACCCGTCCAAGCCGCTCTTCATTAAGTACGCGCCTGGCGCCACGCACGCGCCGCACCACCCCACCAAGGAGTGGGTGGACAAGATCAGCGCGATGAAGCTCTTCGACGACGGCTACGAGAAGCTGCGCGAGCGAATCTTCGAGAACCAGAAGCGGCTCGGCATGATCCCCAAGGATTCGAAGCTGACACCCTGGCCCAATGACGTCCTGAAGCCGTGGGACCAGCTCAGCGCGGAGGAGAAGAAGCTCTTCATCCGCCAGGTGGAGGTCTTCGCCGCCTACGCGGCCTACAACGACCACGAGATCGGGCGTGTGGTCCAGGCCTTTGAGGACTTGGGCAAGCTCGACAACACGCTGATTATCTATATCAACGGCGACAACGGCACCAGCGCCGAGGGCGGGCCGCTGGGTACCCCCAACGAGGTCGCGTTCTTCAACGGCCTCAATGAGCTGCCCGTCGACGTACAGATGAAGTTCTACGACGTGTGGGGCACCGAACAGACGTACAACCACATGTCGGCCGGATGGTCGTGGGCCTTCGACACGCCGTTCGATTGGTTCAAGCAGAACGCGTCTCGGCTCGGTGGCATCAACCAGAACATGGTGGTGGCGTGGCCGGCACGCATCAAGGACAAGGGTGCGCTGCGCGAGCAGTTCGTGCACGTGATCGACGTCGTGCCGACGATTCTCGAGGCCGCCGGCATCCGCGCGCCCGAGATGGTGGACGGCATCAAGCAGGCGCCGATTGAGGGCACGAGCTTCGCCTACACCTTCGATGCGAAGAACGCTAAAGCCGCGTCGCGGCACAAGACCCAGTACTTCGAAATGATGGGCCAGTGGGCGCTCTACGACGATGGCTGGCTGCTGAGCACCAAGGTCAACCGCGCGCCGTGGGAGGCTTTCGGCGCCGCCAATCCCGATCCGCTCAACAACCAGGTGTTCCAGCTCTACGACCTGAACAAGGACTTCACCCAGTCCGACGACATTGCCGCGAAGAATCTGCAGAAGGTCAAGCAGATGCGCGAGAAGTTCCTCGCCGAGGCGAGGAAGTACCAGGTCTTGCCGCTGGACGCGTCGGTGGCGGCGCGCATCGTCGCGCCGCGGCCGAACATCACGGCCGGACGCACGGAGTTCATGTACACCCGACCCATGACCGGCCTGCCGCAGGGCGACTCGCCGTTTCTGCTGAACACGTCTTATACGATCGCCGCCGACATCGAGGTGCCGGCAGGCGGCGCCGAGGGCATGATCCTGACCTCCGGCGGGCGCTTTGCCGGCTACGGCTTTTACCTGCTCAAGGGCAAGCCGGTGTTCCTGTGGAACTTGGTCGACCTGAAGCGGGTGAAGTGGGAGGGGCCGGAAGTCCTCGCGCCGGGTAAGCACACCGTGGAGTTCGACTTCAAATACGAAGGTCTCGGCGTCGGCACGCTCGCGTTCAACAACATGAGCGGCCTCGGCCGGCCCGGCACCGGCACCCTCAAGGTGGACGGCAAAGAAGTGCAAACGATCCGCATGGAGCGCACGCTGCCGATGATCCTGCAGTGGGACGAGAGTTTCGACATCGGCTCGGACACGCTCACGGGCGTGAACGATGAAGACTACAAACCGCCGTTCCCGCTGACCGCCAAGTTCAACAAGCTGACGATCAAGGTCGACCGGCCGACGCTGTCGCCGGCGGACATCAAAAAGCTGGAGGGTGCGCAAGCCGAAGCAGTGGATGGCAAGCCGCTGACGCGCGTGCAGCCTGGGCCTCAATAGCACTGCACAGCAGCGGGACGACAAGATGGGCAAGCAGCGGTCGTGACGCGCCGCGCCACTTTATCGGCAAGAAAGTTCGTTCTTTGTGGGATGGCTTCCAACCACGATAAAATCGCGGATAGATGCCGCTCCCACAAAAATAGCAATCAACTCAAAGAAAGGAAAAGAAAATGAAAGGGAAAAATCTGTCCGTTGTAATCGTATCGGCGATGGTGTTGCTGAGTCTGGCCTTGGTCTCCTGTGCTACGGCCCCCTTGTCGAAGTCTGAAAAGGAGCAGAAGCAGGAAGATGTCCGCAACGTTGCAAACACGACCCTTGCCCAACTCTACGCGAAGTACCCGGCGGCGAAATCTGAAATTGCCAAAGCGGCGGGCTACGCGGTTTTCAGTGATTTCGGATTCAAGTTCATGTTCCTTGGCGGGGCCGGGGGCTCGGGCGTGGCCGTGAACAACGCGACGAAGCAGGAGACCTTCATGAAAATGGCCGAGTTCCAGCCTGGGCTGGGTTTTGGAGCCGCCAAGTTCCGGCTGGTGTTCATCTTTGAAACCCTTGAGGCGTTCAACAGCTTTGTAACATCGGGTTGGGAGGCCGGGGCCAACGCGATGGCGTCGGCCAAGACCAAGACCGAAGGCGGGGCGCTTGCCGGCGCCGTCTCGGTGTCGAAAGGCGTGAAGATGTTCCAGCTCAACGACGAGGGCGCCATCGT
>CAZNAX010000162.1:0-7267 GCA_964570965.1 uncultured Desulfatibacillum sp. | reverse complement strand
GCACTCGTTCGAGAATCCGGGTCAAGGCCTCCACGCCTTTTTGCAGTCGTTCGGAACTGGAGAGCATCTCAAGAAAACGCTGGCGCTCCGCGTGAGTGAACCCTTCGAGGGCCGGGATGGCGAAGGACAGCTGTTGAGAGCCCGCAAAATCAAGCGCCTCGATCGCTTCGGGCAGATGGCCGGTCTCCCTCAGCTTAGACAGCAAGGCGCGCGCCCTTTTAAGGGCCTCCGAATCGTCCGTTTCTTCCGCATCCTCGATGAAGCGAACATCGGCCTCGATGTAAGGCTTTTCCTCCACCAGGGCTTCTGTGAAAAAACGCCGCTCGCCCCGCGTCAGGATGTCCATGCGGCCATCTTCGTACCGGTGCAGGACATGCATCACGCGGGCGGTACATCCGATGGAGCGGATGGATTGGCCGTCAAACCAGACGATTCCAAAGGGGACGCTTGCCTCCAGGCTCTCGGCGATCATTTGCTTGTAGCGTTCCTCGAAAATGTGCAGAGGCAGCGACATGCCCGGCAGTAGCACCAGACCGAGCGGGAAAAGCGGTATGCGGTTCATGCAATCTCCTTCATTCCGATGATATAAGGAAAGGCCATGTCTGACGATTCCGAATCCCTCCACCTTCTGCCCCGCGAACCGATCCATGCCGTCATCGATCCGATCCGCCGCTTCCTGCACATCGAAGCCACGAGCGGCGTCTTGCTCGTGGCCGCCACGCTGGCCGCGATCATCATCGCCAATTCGCCGGCCGGCGAGGTGTTCGGCGCATTCTGGCAGACACCGGTCGGCCTGCGCTTCGGCTCGGTCCAGCTGGAGCTTTCCCTGCAGCATTGGATCAACGACTTTCTGATGGCCATTTTCTTCTATGTGATCGGGCTAGAGGTCAAACGGGAGTTGGTCAAGGGCGAGCTGCGCGACCTGCGCCGGGCGGCCCTGCCCCTCGCCGCCGCCCTCGGCGGAATGATCGTGCCGGCGGCGGTTTATCTCCTGCTCCAGCACGGAGGCCCCAGCGGAAAGGGCTGGGGCATCCCCATGGCCACGGACATCGCCTTCGTCGTGGGCTGCTTGGCGATGCTGGGCAAGCGCATCCCGGTCAGCCTGCGGATCATGCTCCTGTCGCTCGCTATCGCCGACGATATCGGCGCCATTCTCGTTATCGCCATCGGCTACACGGCACAGCTCGACGGCTCGGCGCTTCTGCTCAGCGCCTGCGCTATCGCCGCCATCATCGCCTGCATGAAGTTGGGGGTACAAAACTTGGGTGTCTATCTCGTTTTATCGGCAATGGTGTGGTTCGAATTTCATGCGTCCGGCATTCACGCCACCATTGCCGGGGTGATTCTGGGGTTTCTCACACCGTCCCAGGCATGGATCAGCGAACGGCGCCTGGGGCGCATCATCGGCACCACCCTTGATTTCATGCAAGGCGCCGACTCGCGTTCCTCGAACCGACGCTATGCCGCCCTCCGCCAAATGGAGCGCGCCGCCCGCAGCTCGATTTCGCCTCTGCGGCGATTCGAGACCGGGCTGCACCCATGGGTGGCCTTCGTGATCATGCCGATCTTCGCCCTCGCCAACGCCGGGGTCCGCATCGACGCGTCGGCCCTGGCGGATCCGGTGGCCTTGGCCGTCATGCTGGGACTTTTGATCGGCAAACCGGCGGGAATCGTTCTGTTCAGCTGGCTGGCGGTCAAAACCGGCCTTGCCAAACTGCCTTCCGGCGTCGGTTGGGCAGCGGTTTTCGGCGGTGGTATTCTGGCGGGCATCGGGTTCACCATGGCCATTTTCATCGCCAGTCTGGCCATGGAAGGCGCGCTGCTAAGCGCGGCCAAGGTGGGGATTCTGGCCGGTTCCCTTGCCAGCGCCGTTCTGGGCGTAATCGTCTTGATCGTGGCCCTGCCGAGATCCCGACCCGCAGAGAGAACTGGCACCTCAAAGCGCTGATGACCTGCCGAACCCCCTGCGGATCATATACGCCAGGGCCCCCAACCGCCGGTCGGCCAGGAAATAGGCGGTAGGCGAGGATGTCCAGTGCGTCCGCGTGAACCGGCCGATGACGAGCACGAACAGGAAGTAGGCCGCCAGAATAAAGATTTTTATAGCCATGCCGGGGTAAGTCCTCTTCTCTTCGTGCACCCTGCCGGGCGCATCGAACAAAAATGCCATCCCAACCGGTCGGGATGGCATTTTTTCCTGACATAACATTTGGTTACGTTACCAAAACCAGATTTTTTTTAGGGCGTTCTGTCCGCCCCGGGCCGCCTTGTCAAGACGGGATGGAATATTCCGGTCGGGTTTCCGTGCCGAAGGCCACGCTCATGGCCTCGTCGATCCGCTCCACCAAAACGATGCGAAGCGTCTCGCGGATCTCCTGGGGAATGTCGTCGAGATCTTTTTCGTTGCGCTTGGGCAGGACCACGGTGGTCAGGCCCGCCCGATGCGCGGCCAGCATTTTCATCTTGATCCCGCCCACCGGCAGGACCCGGCCGCGCAGGGTCACCTCGCCCGTCATGGCCACATCGCCGGGCACGGTCCTCCCGCTGAAAAGACTCGCCATGGCCATCACCATGGCCACCCCGGCGGACGGACCGTCCTTGGGAATCGCACCGGCCGGAACGTGCACATGCACGTCGGTGGCTTCGAACGCGGTCGGGTCAACACCCAGCGGCTCGGCCTTGGACCGGATGTAGCTATGGGCGATCTGGGCGCTTTCGCGCATGACGTCCCCCAGGTGCCCGGTGAGGGTGAGCTTGCCCTTGCCTTTCATGCGCGCGGCTTCGATGAAGAGGAGGTCGCCCCCGAACGAGGTCACGGCCAATCCCGTGGCAATGCCCGGGATTTCGATGTTCTCCGAGCGCTCGGACTCAAACGCCTCCTTTTTGAGCTGCATGCGCACCAGCTCCGGGGTGACGACCACATGGGTCCACTGCTGGTCGACGACTTTCACGACGCTCTTGCGGCAGACCGCCCCGATCCGGCGCTCCAGGTTCCGAACCCCGGCCTCGCGGGTGTAGTCTTCAATGATCTTGCGCACGGCGTCATCCGTGAAGGTGATCTCCTCGTCCTTGAGCCCGTGGGCCCTGAGCTGCCGCGGCACCAGATGGCGTTTGGCGATCTGCAGTTTCTCGTGCTCGGTGTAGCCGTCCAGTGCGATGATCTCCATGCGGTCCCGCAGGGGGGGCGGGATGGTTTCGAGCTGGTTGGCCGTGGTGATGAAGATGACGTCGCTCAGGTCGAAGTCCACATCCAGGTAATGGTCGCGAAAGGCATGATTCTGGGCCGGATCTAGCACTTCCAGCAGGGCGCTGCTGGGATCTCCGCGCCAGTCCATGCCGATCTTGTCGACCTCGTCCAGCATGAACACGGGGTTGCGGGTCCCCGCCCGTTTGATCGCCTGGATGATACGGCCCGGCATGGCTCCGATATAGGTTCGGCGATGCCCGCGAATTTCCGCCTCGTCGCGCATCCCTCCCAGGCTCATACGGGTGAAGCCGCGGCCCAGCGCGCGGGCGACGCTCTTGCCCAGGCTGGTCTTGCCCACCCCCGGCGGGCCGACGAAGCACAGGATCGCCCCCATGGCTTCGGACACCGATTCTTTATCGGACGTCTGGTTCAGACCGAGTTCGTTCACCCGCTTGCGCACCGCCAGATACTCGATGATACGTTCCTTCACGTCCTGGAGCCCGTAGTGATCCTCATCCAGCACGACGCGGGCGCGATCGATTTCGGTGCAGTCTGCGCTCTTTTTCTTCCAGGGCAGATCCGCCAGCCAATCCAGGTAAGTCTTGATCATGCTGGCTTCGGGTGCGTGCGGCGACATGCCCTGGAGCCGCTTGAGCTCCCGCTCCGCCTCCTTGCGGGCCTCCTCCGGCAAATCGGCTTTTTGAATTTTATCGACATAGTCGTCGATTTCCGGCCGGCCCTCTTCGGACTCGCCCAGTTCCTTTTGGATCGCCTTCAACTGCTGCCGCAGAAAATAATCTTTCTGAGCCTTGTCCATCTCCTCGCGCGCGTCGCTCTGAATTTTCTGGCCCAGCGATAACACGTCCTTCTCCCGCGTGAGGTGGCCGATTAAAAAACGCAGCTTGTCTTTGACGTTTTCGGCCTCCAGAACTTCCTGAGCCTTGGCGATATCGATATTGGCGTAGTTGGCCACCACGTAGGCCAGATAGCGCGGGTTTTTGATCTGGGCCAGGAACTCCGCGGCCTCGTTGGGATAATCCGGTGAAAGCATCACGACCTCCCGCGCCACATCCGACAGGCTGCGATGCAACGCATTGGTTTCGAGGTCTTCCTCCACGTTCTCCGCCGCCGACGCGACGCGAGCCTTCAAATAGGGATGATCGGCTGTCCAGAACTGGACCCGGAAGCGCTCGAGGCAGTGCACGATGACATTCAGGTGCTTCTCTGCCGTTTGCACCACACGCTCGATGCGTGCAAGGGTTCCCACTTCATATACCTGCCCCGGTTCGGGCTCCTCGACCTTGGGATCCTTCATCGCCACCAAGCCGACGAGATGGTTGCCCTTCTGAGCGTCTTCAATCAGCTGGATCGAACGGGAGATGCCGATCGAGAGCGGAATGATGGTGAAGGGGAAGGCCACCGTGTTGCGCAGCGGCAGAATCGCCAGTTCCTCGGGAATATCACTCGCGGACAGCGGCTTGGGATTGCCTTCGGGGTCGGCCGCGATGCTGAAAACTCTTTTGGGGGTCGTCATGCGGTTGTCTCCATGATTGATGCCAGTGGAATTGGAATCACTTTATCTTTATTTTGTTTGCTTGATTGGAAGCTAATGCCTCGACCGGTATTGTAAAGCCGGATATCCTAGTTTACCTTAAGCGGAACGATGGATTCCAGTCATTCCGGCGTCAAGAGCCCGTCAGGAGGATTGCATGCCCAAACAGATTCTGGCCGCGATGATCATTCTGGCCGTTGTGGCAACCGCTGGCTGCCGGCGGGTTCATGAGGCAGTTCCCGTGCACGCCGTGCCCGAACAGGTGCCCGAGCCCTTTCAGATGGTCTACCGCGAGCTGGATGCGGAGTTCCACCGGCAACTGCCGCTCGTTCCGCTTCCCTGGGAACACCCCCAAAGCCGGACGGCCTTCGGAGTGGAGCTGTCGGTCGCCAACAGCCACCGCGGAGAGGCCTTGTTGAACGAATCGGCATTAAATACGAGCACGCTCGCGCTGGACCGCCTGAAACGCTTAGGCGTGCGCTGCGTGTCTCTCAGCCTGCAATACCCCCTGCTGACCGGTGCCCATCCGCGAGCCCCTGAATACCGTGCGTTTTACCGCAGCCTGGCCGCCGAGATCCGCCGCCGGGGCCTGACGATCATGGTCAAGCTGGGATCGGCTTTCCGTGAGCCCGAGCTTAGCCAGCTCGGAGCGGATGTTCGCGGCATCAGCCGCAGCCGCTTCAACGCCGGCCTGCGGGAGATGGCCGAGGCCATCGCTGCCGACATCCGGCCGGACGGCCTGACCTTGCTGTCCGAACCCGACACCCAGACCCGCAACACCGGGCTGACCTTTTCCCCGGCCGAGTTTGCCGCGACCGTGAAGCAGGTGGCGCGTGCGCTGAACCGGCCGGGTGTCCGGATCGGAGCCGGCGCCGGAACCTGGACGTCGCCGGATTACTTCAAGGCGCTGGCCGAGATCCCCGAGCTGGACTACCTGGAAATGCACATCTACCCGATTCAGCATGGCTTTGCCGCCGAACGGGCACTAAAGGCAGCGGACATCGCCCGCGCCCACGGCAAGGGGATCGCCATCGGCGAGGCTTGGCTCTACAAGGTCTGGGGTCGAGAGTTCAGCCGCGTCTCCCCTGCGGAGGCGTTCAGCCGGGATGTGTATTCTTTCTGGCAGCCGCTCGACGAGCATTTCATCGAACTGGTAGTGAACCTGGCACGCCGCATCGATGCCGAGCATTGCTCGTTCGCCGGGATGAATTACCTTTTCGGCTACCTGGAATACACCGCGGATACCTTCCAGCGCGAACCCGGTGAGCTCATGCATCGGAACGAGCGGGCGGCCTATGAAAACATCCGCAGCGGGGTGTTCAGCGCAACGGGCCAAAAATTAAAGGAAATGATCCAACCCTGAGAGCACGATCCGCCCGCGGTGCGCCCGTTGAAAACAGCTCTTGACAGTCGGATCAAATTTTCCTAAAGCTGTTCGGAAGTTGAAACCAGTCTTTTAGGTTCGAGAATGATGGGACGCTTCTCTATCTTTGGGTGGTTTAGAAGCGTCCATCCGGGTCGGTAGTTCAACCGCACGACATACAGCCCCGGATGGACCGATACCGGTCTGTCCGGGGTTTTGCATAGCATGAAGCCCCGAGACTTATTCTCGGGGCTTCCTTTTTTTGAAGCCGTACCATCCAACGACAGCGAGGAGAGAGGAACCATGATTCTGGAACTGGATAAGGACTTGACGCCCGAGGGCAAAGCGGATCTTATCCGCAGACTGAAGGCCAAGCGTTGCGACTGCCGCGAGCTGCCGCCGACCGAGGTCGAACGCATCGGCATCCTCGGCAAGCCCGGGGTCGAAGAGGCTGAGCTGCGGCGATTCCCGGGGGTCGCCGGGGTGACTCGGGTGAAAACCCCTTACAAGCTGGTCGGCCGCGAGATGCACCCCCAGGATACTCAGGTGCGGGTGGGGGACGTGGTCATCGGCGGGGAGAATATTGCCGTTGTCGCCGGGCCCTGCGCGGTCGAAAGTCTGGAGCAGACCCTCACCATCGCCCGGGAGGTCAAGAAGGCCGGGGCGGCGTTGTTCCGCGGGGGGGCGTTCAAGCCGCGCACTTCGCCCTATTCGTTCCAAGGCATGGAGGAACAGGGCCTCAAAATTCTGGCCGAGGTGCGCGAGGCGCTCGGCATTCGGGTGGTCACCGAGATGACCTCCCCGTCCCAGGCCGATCTGATGATGAAGTACATCGACGTGGTCCAGATCGGTGCCCGCAACATGCAGAATTTTGAGCTGCTCAAGTGCGCGGGCCGGATGGGCAAACCCGTGCTGCTCAAACGCGGGCTGGCGGGGACGATTGAAGAATGGCTCATGTCCGCCGAATACATCCTCTCGGAAGGCAACAGCCAGGTCGTGCTCTGCGAGCGCGGCATCCGCACTTTCGAGCCCTACACCCGCAACACGCTGGATCTGTCCGCGATTCCGGTACTGAAGAAACTGACGCACCTGCCCATCGTGGTGGACCCCAGCCACGCCACCGGCATGCGCGAAAAGGTCAGCCCCATGGCGCGCGCGGCCGTCG
>CAZNAX010000161.1:0-7321 GCA_964570965.1 uncultured Desulfatibacillum sp. | reverse complement strand
GGCTCGGGCATCAGCCTGGGGCATCCCATCGGCGCCACCGGCGTCATGCGGCTCGCCACCCTGCTCTACCAGATGGAGCGCCAGGACGCCCGCCGGGGGCTCATCACCATCTGCGGCGGCGGCGGCCAGGGCATCGCAGCCGTCTTCGAACGCGTCTGAGGCCGGTGGGCCGCATCGGCCGGCCGGCCCAGCCGCCAACCGCTGGATGGAGCGAATGATCCGCCATGAGTACAATCCCCATTGACATCGAAGTGTCCGAGGAGTTCCGGCGGCTGCACGCGGAGGTCGGGGATCTGGTCCGGACGTCCCTCGAGCCCATGTCCCTGCAGGTGGAGGCCGAGGAGCGCATCCCGGAGGAGACGGTCGACGCCCTCCGTCGGCTCGGGTTGTTCGGTATGCCGGTTCCCAAGGCGTACGGGGGGCTCGGGCTGACGACCGTGGAGGAGATGCTCGTCTACGAAGAGCTCACGCAGACCAACGCCTGCTACCGCTCCCGGATCGGCACCAGCAACGGGATCGGGTCCATGGGGATCGTCTACGACGGCACCGAGGAGCAGAAGCGCGCCTACTTGCCGCGCATCGCCTCCGGCGAGATCACCACCGCCTTCGCCCTGACCGAGCCGGACGCCGGCTCGGATGCGGCCAACATCCGCACCGCGGCCGTTCTGGCCGGGGACCACTGGGTCCTGAACGGGAACAAGGTCTTCATCACCAACGCGGGCGAGGCCCGGCTCTTCACCGTGATCGCACTGACAGACGAAAAGAAGCGCGCCCGCGGCGGGGTCACCGCCTTCATCGTGGAGCGCGGCATGCCCGGCTTCACGGTGGGTGCGGCGGACGTCAAGATGGGGTTGAAGGGGTCGCACACCCACGAGCTGGTCTTCAAGGACTGCCGGGTCCCGCGGGACAACGTGATCGGCGGCATGGAAAAGGTCGGCCAGGGCTTCCGCACCGCGATGAAGGTCCTCGACAAGGGCCGCCTGTCCATGGGGGCCTGCGCCCTGGGGGCCTCGCGCAAAGTCATGCAGCTGTGCTGCGAGCATCTGAACCGGAAGCTCTCCTCCGGCGGACCGAAGGAGAGCCTGCAGGCCGACCAGTTCGCGCTGGCCGACATGGCCATTCAAACCTATGCCGCCCGGCAGATGCTCTACCACACGGCCCGGCTGCGCGACCAGGGCCGCACCGTCACGCAGGAGGCCTCCATGGTGAAGGTTTTCTGCACCGAAATGGCGAGCCGGATCGCCGATGCGGCCCTGGACATCCTGGAGGAGGACGGCTGCCTGACCGCCAACCAGGTCGAGATGTTCCTGCGCGACGTCCGGCTGTATCGCCTCTACGAAGGCACGAGCGAAATCCAGCGCATCGTCATTGCCAGGGGCCTGGTGAAATAGGAGAACCGCCGTGACCGTTGAGCTGGACAAATCCCGCCTTCAGATTCAGAAAGCCGTGCGCGACTTCGTCAAGGGCGAATTCAGGAAGGAGGTCGTCGAGAAGCTGCTGGAAGGCAACGCCTTTCCCGAGGCGATCTGGAAGAAGGCCGCCGAACTGGGATTCATCGGCATCCATTTTCCGGAGGCGTATGGGGGCGCCGGGCTGGGCGTGTTTGAAAATGCCTTGATCGCCGAGGAGCTGTGCCGGGGGGATTCCTCGGTGGGCTGCTGCCTGAGCCGGGCCGGCTGCGGCGCGGAGCTGCTGCTGCGCTTCGGGACGGAATCCCAGAAGCAGGCCTGGCTGCCGAAAGTGGCCGGGGGCTCCGTGCTTTGCGGCGCCGCCTTCACCGAACCCGGCCTCGGGAACGACATCGCCCGGTCTCAAACCACGGCCGTGAAGGCCGGCGACGGCTGGCTCATCAACGGCGCCAAGAGCTTCGTCGTCAATGCCGGACCCCAGGCCGGATGTTACATCGTTCTGGCCCGCACGGCTGCAGATGTGCCCGAGCCGGCCCGGGGACTGAGCACCTTCCTGGTGGAGGCCGACCGGCCGGGCGTGAAGGTCGCCGACGCCGGCCGGAAGCTCGGCTGCCGGCTGATGCCGATCGGCGAGGTCTGCTTCGACCGGGTGCGCGTCCCGCTCGAGCACCGGGTGGGCCCGGAGAACCGGGGCTGGGAGCAGGTCGCGGCGTTCTTGAACGAGAGCCGGATCCTCGCCGCGGCCCAGGCGCTCGGGATGGCGCAGGGCGCGTTCGACCGGTCCTTCGCCTACGTCAAGCAGCGCGAGCAGTTCGGAACCAAGATCATCGATTTCCAGGTCACGCGCCACAAGGTCGCGGAGATGGCCACCAAGATCGAGGCCGCGCGCCTGCTGACCTACCAGGCGGCCCAAAGTTCCGATGCCAAAAAGGGCAAGAGCGACGCCCGGCTGAGCGCCATGGCCAAGCTCTACGCCGGCCGGACCGCGGTCGAGGTGGGCGACGAGGCCATCCAGCTGCTGGGCGGCTACGGCTACATCCAGGACTACGAAGTCGAGCGCTTCTTCCGGGACGCCAAGACGATCGAGCTCTTCGACGGCACGCGCGGGACCCAGAGAACCGCCATCGCCGAGGACCTGGTGAAGCGCGGGCTGCGGTAATAGTTGCCGAGGCGATTAAATCTGCGCGGTGCTGGTATTTCACGCAAAGTCGGAGCGGGGTTTCGGCCAAAGCGTCCCGCCGCCAATTTTTCAGGTGATCCTGCCACGCCCCCAAGCCGTCTAGAGTATCCACGGGCAGGCACAGGCGGCTGGCGGCTTCGTGAACATAGCTCGTCGGGGCTGTCCGGGTACATATGGAGCGGGCTTGGTGCCGTACGCTGGGTCGTTGAAGGCATGGCGGCGGGACGCTTTGGCCGAAACCCCGCCCCGACGAACCTCAGCCGGAGGTATACCGCAATTTATTGGAGTATTATCAACCACCAGACCAGGGGAGAGCGCATGCCAAACGAACCTTCTTATCCAAGCCTGATCACTTCCTTTGACGGCCATGCCCCGGCCATCGACCCGGATGCCTGGGTCGATGTCTCCGCGCGGATCATCGGCCGGGTGGTATTGGCGGCCGGGGTCACGGTCTGGCCCGGTGCGGTGCTGCGGGCCGACGACGAGGAGATCCGGGTCGGCCGGGGCAGCGCCCTGCTCGACCTCTGTCTCTTGGAGGCGCCCAAGGGCCACCCGGTCGTCGTGGAGCCGGGGGCTTTGATCAGCCATCAGGCCTGCCTGCACGGCGCGGTCGTCCGCTCCGGCGCCCTGGTCGGCATCGGCGCGACCGTACTGGACGGCGCCGAGGTGGGGGAGGGTGCGCTCATCGGCGCCGGTGCGGTGGTGCCGCCGCGCATGCGCGTGCCGGCCGGGGTGCTGGTGCTGGGGACCCCGGCGAAAGTGATCCGCGAGCTGTCGCCGGCCGAACGCGAACTGGTCGCCCACCAGCTCGCCGACCTGGCGGCCAAGGCGGCCGTCTACCGCCGCGGGTGAGGCTCTCCCTGCTCCCCCTTTGCCAAAGGGGCCGGGGGGATTTTCCTTCAATGAATGAGGAGCTGGCCGCATGCCGAAGAAAACGAAGTCGATGGTGCTCGAGGCGGTCCGCCGCCTGTCCTATCGGGAGTTCGACGTTCCCGCGATCGGGGAGGAGGACGGTCTGCTCAAGGTCGAGATGTGCGGCGTGTGCGGGTCGGACGTGGGCATCTACACCGGCAAGGCCACCCGCATCCTGCCCTATCTGCCCCTCATCCTGGGCCACGAGATCCTGGGCCGCATCGAAGCCATGGGGCCGACCGCCTGCCGGCGCCACGGCGTCAGGGTCGGCGACCGGGTCGTGGTCGAGTTCGCCTTCGGCTGCGGCCACTGCGCCGCCTGCCTGAGCGGCCGGTATGTCTTCTGCGAACAGTCGGGCCGCTACGGCACCTACCGGTCCTGCCAGACCCCGCCGCATCTCTGGGGGGCCTATGGCGAATACCTCTACCTGCCGCCGCGCGCCATGATCCACAAGATCCGCGCGGACGTCCCGGCGGAGGCCGCCGTCTTGATCTGCGCCGTGATGGGCAACGCCGTGCGCTGGCTGCGGCAGGTGGGCGGGGTGTCCATCGGCCAGACCGTGGTCATCGAAGGGCCCGGCCAGCAGGGCCTGGCCGGGGTCATCGTGGCCCGGGAGTGCGGCGCGGCCAAGATCATCGTCACCGGGGTCAGCGCCGACGAGCGCCGCTTCGAAATGGCCCGGCTCCTCGGGGCCCATCATTGCGTGGACGTGCTGAAGGAGGACCCGGTCGAAAAGGTGCGCGAGATCACCGGGGGCCGCATGGCCGATCTGGTCATGGACGTGACCGGCCGGCCCCAGGGCGCGCTCACGGCCGTCGATCTGCTGAAAAAAGGCGGAACCGCCGTGCTGCCCGGGCTCTACGGCACCGCCACCCAGGTGCCGCTGCTGCTCGACAAGGTGGTCCTCAACGAGATCCGGCTACAGGGCGTCTACAGCCACGACCTCAACGCCGTCGGCCCCGCGATCGGGATCGTGGAGTCCGGCCGCTACCCCCTGGAAAAAATGGTCACCCATCGCTTCGCGCTGGAGGACGCCGAAAAGGCTCTGCAGACCGCGGCCGGCGAGGTCCCCGGCGAGCAGCCCATCAAGGTCGTCCTGGTGCCCTGAAACCGAATTCACCGGACCCGGGCGAACGGCCGGTAGAGCGGGTCGCCCACCAGCACCATCCGCCAGGACAGCCAGGGGGTGCTGGCGGCGTAGCATTCGGCGAGCGTCAGATAGCCGTCGACCAGCAGCCCGAAGAAGATCTCCGGCACCGGAAAGGCCTGCACGTAGGGCTCGTCCACCGGTCCAACGACCGCGGCGGCCCCCTCCTCCAGCATCCGCTTGCACCACACCCGGCTGCCCGCCTGCTTGAGCGTCGTGCACTCGCTGCTGGCGATATGGTAAGCGACCGCGCCCGGCTTCCAGGTGAAGGCCTCCACGTAGTTGGCCAGGCTGTACCAGCCGCAGTAAAGCGCGGCCTCCGGGCACTCGCCGGGCTGGAAGAGCCGCTCGGCGGAGTCGAGCCGCACCGGCATCCGGCCGCTGCGCTCGACCAGACGCGCCGCGCGGTGGATGGACGCATCGTAGAATTCGTAGCCGCCCTTCGGCTGGCCGCCGGGCTCCGGCCAGCGCGCATCGAAATAGGCCGAGCCGCCGAGCCCCTGCCGTTCGGCCGCCAGCGATGCGTCGATGAGGCGCCGGACGATAACGGCGCTCGGGCCGTCGAGGCGGCTCACCATGAGCGTCCGGGATTTGTCGATCGCCAACTCCTTCTCCCGGTTGCCCAAGAAAAACGGATTGGGCTGCCAGCCGGCCAGCGCATAGCCGCCGGCCGCCGCCAGGGCGATCTCCGAGTCGACCGCCGCCGACTGGTCGGCCTGCGCCACGCCGGCGGCCTCGGCGTCGAGCGCGGCCCGCTCCTTTTCCAGGCGCGCCCGGCCGTCGGCCTCGCCGGCCGGCAGCGCCTCGATCCCCCGCTGCACCCCATCGCGTCTCATCTGCAGAGCCTCGAGCCGCCTCTGGTCATCCGGGCCGATCTCCGGCGCCGCCACCCGCAGCGGCATGCCGTACATCAACACCAGGCAGCGGATGCGGCGCCGGAACTCGGGCGGCGCAAGCGCCCGGCGCACCGGGGCGGCGATCCTCTCATCGTACTGCCGACGGCTGACCGTCTCGCCCTCCGGCAGCGACACCCGCACGATGTTCTCCGCCGGTATCCCGCGCTGCTTCATGTAGTAGGTCGCGAGCTCCGCACCGGAAGGGACGTCCGTGTTGACCACCACGAGCACCTCGCCGGATTCGAGCGCCCGGGCGCCGACAGCGGCCGAGAGCACCAGAGCGACCGCCCAAGCCGCTGTCAGAATAATGCGCCTGTTCATAAAAAATGCCGGCCTTCCTTAAAAAGATCCCCGGTTCGCTTCGGATATGGTCTTATCCAGGGACTCATTGATCGATCCGGGTGCTGAGAGACAAGCGTCGAGACATCAGCCAAGGCGTGCGATGTTGTCGATCGCGCAGCCTGTTCGGCGACAGGCGAGCATTGACAAGCGCCGCCCAACGCCGGATCACGGCTTGAAACGCCGTTTTTCGACAGCCTGCTAAACATACCCGATCTGGCCATAGATGCAATAACATCGTTTCGCCTGCGGCTCTGACAGACCCCGGATCAGGCCCGAGGCGGACGGCGGCGGGCAAGTGCGGTGGTGAAAGATTATACTTTAATGATCGTTATATTCCCCTTGTAGCTTGACAGGAGCCCGCCCGGGATATTATTATGGTCATAAAAATATCCAGGAGGATGCCATGGAGGGCGCCCAGAAAATCATTCCGGTGACCCAGGTAAAGAAAGAGCTGCTGGAAATCGTAAAGGAAATGGCAGAGGAGGACATCACCGTCGCGGTGACAAAAAATGGTGTACCGGTGTCGGTGTTGATGTCGGCGGACCGTTACGAAGGGCTGCTGGAGACCATCGAGATCTTGGCCGATCATCGTGTCGTGAAGGCCCTGGCCCGGTCATCGAAGGAGTTTCAATCGGGCAAGGTCATAACCCATGAGGATGCCTGGGCGGAGCCATGACGGGTTCCTACCGGCTTGTCTATGCGGCCGCCTGCCGCCGGCAGATCCTCGGGCTGCCGCCGACGCTTAAGCCGCTTGTCAAGAGAGCGATCGAGCAGCTGGCTAATGATCCTCATACGGGAAAGCGTCTTGAACGCGAGCTGGCCGGATCCCTGTCGCTTCGCGCCAAGCGCTACCGGGTCATTTATCGCGTCGATGAAGGCCCACGCACCGTTGAAGTCCACTACGTCGGTCATCGCAGAGACATCTATGAGGTTTTTGCCGAAACGATCCGGCAGCGGCAAGGCCTACCTGCCTGTTGAAGACGATCTGACTCCGTCGCCAGATACCGAGATCACGGAAATCGCGATATGACCAAAGTACCGAGCGTGGGGTACGAAAAGGTCGTCAGAGCGTTGCAACGAGACGGATGGGTTGTCGTTCGTCAAATCGGTCCGTGTGGGTCTGTGGCGGATTCAATCTCTTGCCTTTCAGCCTTCCCGCCTTGCTTCCTCCTATGCCGCACCGATCGAATTGCATAATTTCATGACCCCTCCAGCCCTGTCCTTTATAACCTTGAACCGTGAACCGTGCGCCGTGAGCCATCTCCAGTATAATTCACGATTCAAGCCGTGACACCACTTTGCCTCGCGTACGTCCCGCATATTTTCCCTGTTGACAAGAGACGTATATTTATATAGGTTATATACGTCAGGAGGTACCACTATGGCAACGAAACTCACCTTAAGGCTCGATGAAGGCGTTATCCGAGATGCAAAA
>CAZNAX010000160.1:0-7345 GCA_964570965.1 uncultured Desulfatibacillum sp. | reverse complement strand
CCTCGGATGAAACGTTCAAGGCGTGCAAGGTTTGAGGGCCCATGCGCCCGTCGGCCTCCAGGCCGTGCCGCTCCTGAAACCGGCGCAGTCCTTCGAACAACTCAAGATCTGCGTCCGCCCCGGCGCCTTCCGGGGTCTGGGGCAGGTCGCCTGAAAGCTGCAGGCGTTCGCGCAGCCGATCGGCGATTTCCCCGCGTTGTCCTCTCTCCCAGGCGGCTTTGTCCGGCAGCCGAGGCCATTCGGCGGCCTCCCCGCCGGTGCGATAGTGTTGCAGAGCCTTCCGAAGTGCCGCGTATTCAGGATGAGGCGGCCGGAGCCCGTCGAGGGCATCGCCGATACGTCCGGATTCGATGGCACGCTCAAGAACCTGAGCCAGATCGACCTTCGGGTCGATGTGGACCCTCCATTCGCTGTCAAGGGTTTCCGGGTTGACCCGGCCCGCCCGCAGGTGGGAGCCCAGCATAAAGAAAGCATCGGTCAGAAGCAATTCTAAATCCGCGTGAACATCCGGATCCAGCGGCCGGCCCGCCGCCACCTGCTGCCTGGCTGTTTGCAGAAGCATGCGGATGGAATCCAGATGATAGTGCTCTGGAGGCAAGCCGTCTTGCCGGGCGTCCTCCAGGCACTGCACCAGCTCGTCCGATAGAGCGAAGTCCCCCTCCGTCGTGATCCAGGCCGGTCGGTACTGCCGCAGGGCGTAGAACCTTGGAAGTTCGGCGATTCCACAAACGAGTTCTCCCCGGCAGGCCAGTCGGTTGGCGGTTTGGGCGGCCGCAATTCTGGCTTGTAACTTCAGGGCAATCGGATCGGTTAGAGGGAAGGTCGTCGACTCCGCGGCAGCCGGTACCGCCGAAAAAAATAAAAAAACAATCAGGGCCAGCAGGCGAGCCAAGCACCCGAGCCTACCGTCTATTAGGAGATCAGGCGCGACCCGTGGGCCGGCTGACGCAGCCATACGCTTATGCGGGGAACGCATTGATAGGGTTGGTCGAGAGATCTATGCGCCGGTGACATCCTTGCCGCAGTGTTTGCAGATTTTGGCTCGCTGTTTGATGATTTCCGCGCAGAACGGGCACTCCCGGGTGAAGTGCCGAGCATGGATCTTGGCTACGGCCTCGTCCACTTTCTTGCGGATGATCTCGTTGGGAAAGCGCATGTTGCGCATGGGCTCGACGGCTTCGGCTTCCCCGATGTCCCCGATCATCTCAGCGGCCTTGAGCCGGACTCGGGCGGGTTCAAGGGGGTCCTGCAGCAGTTGTAAAATGGCGGGGCCGTCTTTCGTGGTGTAGTAATCGGCCAGCAGGTTGAACCCGCGCTTGATGGCTTCCTTCAACGCCTCCTGTTCGGCGGCGGCCTGATCCTCAACGATCTGCCCGCGCATGCCCATATCGCTGAAGACCGGGATGCATTCGTACACATCGCTGCCGGGGTAGTTCATGCAGCGGTAAGAAGCGCGGTGGGCGTAGCTTTCTTCGATATGCTTCCAGCCGGATTGATAAAGCGGGCATTCGTCGTTGAAACAGACGAACAAATAAGGAGTTCCCCAGCCGAGCCCGTCACCCATGCGAATAGGGGGCTCCTCCCACAAGCTCATTTCCACGCCGCAATGGGGGCAGTTGGGCCTCGGCAGGGCCATCACCTTTTCAAACACCTCTTCCCTGGTTTCAAACGACATTTAGACGCCTCCGTTCGGGTCGATCCATTTCGGTCAAATTCCGAATTGGAAAATAAGCGCCGCCTGCGGGGATGTCAAATCGATGGCGGATGCATAGAGTCGAATCGTCCCGGCAGGAAGCTGTCATCGCTCCGCAGAGCGCTTCAGTCGTTTGACCCGCTCCCGTACAAAGTCGTACTCGATCCAGTTGTCGAGAAACGTTCCAAGAGCCTCCCGGTAAAACCGGATGGCGTTCTTTTTGTCGCCCGACCCTTCGGCCCAGAAACCCGCGGCCGTGAAAGCCGTGAGAACGTTTTCGGGTGCGTCCGCAGCCTGCTCGCGCAGGACAGCCTCCGACTGCTGCCCGCGCAGATAATCGCATAGGGCCAGAAACCATGGATCGCGCGTGCGGCGGGCGTAATCCGCCAGGCGTTCGTAGGCTTCTTCATACTGGCCCTGGTAGTGCAGGATCTCCGCTTCCAGCAACCCCAGCCCCAAGCGCATGGCCGTCGGTCGACCCGCTACCTTAAGGTAGGCCCGCAGGTGGTCCAGGGCTTCCGGAAAGGCTTCCGCCGCAGCGGTGGCATAGGCCAGGGCGCCGATGGCGGCGCGGTTCTCCGGGTCCCGTTCGGCGATTTTTTGCAGCGCCTCGATCTTCTCTTCGATGGTGATGTCCCCCTGTGCCAGTTTTGCCAACAGGGGGGAAAGCTCCTCCTGGCGCTTTTTCTTGGCTTCCAAAGCTTCCTTCAGCCTTTGGTCGAATTGTTGCATGTGGACGCTGTAATCCGCCCACTGACCCTGGGTCTTGAATGCCGTGCGCCGATGTTTGCGTAGTTCATCCAGCTTGGCTCGCGCCAGCAGGAATTCCCATGCCTCGGGATCGGCAGCCAGAATGGCCTGCTCGATCAGGTTCTCCGCTTCATCCACCCGACCCTCTCGCCAGTGCAGGAGGCCGCAGATGTAATGCAGCCAGCTTTTTTCCGAAGAACCGGTCCAGGTGTTCAAGGCCTCCGGCAGGTCCAGCTTGCCCTCCAATAACTGCAGAAGATACCCCTGGAACTCGGCCGGGCTGCGCCAGTCGGCCCCCGCAAGATACTGATGGCCGGCGTTGCGGATCCTGCTATCGGTGAGCCAATCGATCAGGGCCAGCATCAGGCGGGCTTGGTCATCTTCGGGATCCATGGAAAGCGACTGGGTAAAGCGCTGGCGAGCGCCCGCATAGTCGGCGTTGCAGAAATGCAGCATGCCGGCGGCGGCGACCATGACCGGCTGCGGATTGCGACCCAGCTTTTCATCGGCCGTCGCCATGGCTTCGGCCCAGCGTCCCTGGGCGGCGGTTTCACGGATCTTGGCCAGGGAGGCCTCCACGGAGAAATCAATCACGCCGTTCCATTTGGCATGGCCGTCCTTGAAATCACGCAGCAACTGGACGGCCCCGGTAATGGGCAGGATCAGCCCGATGTCCCACACCGGGGTCGCCATCGGCACCAGGCCATGGCTGAAGTCCATGGCCACGGCCGAAACGATGCCGATCACCTTGCCGCGCGCGTCGATGACGGGACCGCCGCTGTTGCCGCCGTGCAGGGAGGCGTCGACCTGGAACATATTTTCGAAGGCCCGGCGTACGTTTCCCCGCACCACGCTGGCATTGACCCGGTCGGCCTGGGTGCGGCTTCCCAGCGGGAACCCCAAGGCGATCACCCGGCTGAGCTTGGTCAGCTTGCGCGGGTCCATGGCCAAGTCCAAGGGCAGCGGAAGGAGGCCCTCCGACCCACGGTCGACTTTCAGCACGGCGAAATCGTCCTTGAGCGGGGACTTAAACAGCTGACGGGTGCGCAAGGGCGGCCGTGCCACTCCTGAAATCTCAACCCGCGGCGAGCCGTCCGTGCTGAATGCGTTTTCAGTGAAGTAAATGTCCGCAATATCCGCGCCCTCAATCATGCGCCCGGCAGGATTGAAGGCTCGGGTGCCCTCAAACCAAAGATAGAGGCGGTAGCCCATGACGGGCTCGATGCTTCTCATCCGCAGATACTGGACGGCGCCTGCAAATTGCGGGTCCTCGAGCCAGGGGCAAACTACGTGGCGGCTGGTGAGCAGATAGCCCTCCCGGTCTACCAGAAAAGCCGTGCCTTCAGCCACGTTGCGAAAAACCCTGCTGCCGTCGGCTTCCAGCCAATATTCCACCAGGATGAATGCTACCGCAGGAGCATACTGGTTGGCATAGCTCTCCAAGACGCCTTCGGTGTCACGGCGCTCACGGTCAAGGTAAAACCAGGCCAGGACACCGACGGCGACCAGCAACGCCAGGGCCGTTGCCAGCAACCGGACCCGTTTCTGGAGCCCCCGGATCAAGCCGGACGGCTGGGCCGCAGCTTCCAGCGGCTTTTCCAAAGCCGGCATCGATTCTGAAATATGTTCGATGCGCTTCAAGGACTCTGCAATCTCAGCCATGGACTGCGGCCTCAGATCGGGATCATCGGCCAGCATCACCCGCAGCAGAAGCTTGAGGTCCTCCGGCACATCGAGATCATCGACTTTCCCCTCAATGTCATCGATCTCCATGTCGCCGGCAAGCAGCTCGACGAATACTTTTCCAAGCGACCAGATGTCGCTGCGGAAATCGAGCGGCCGCTGGTTGACGATATCCGGATGGCAGACGAGAAGCTTTTTGAGCATCGGTGCCGGCCGGTCCAGCTTGGGGTCGATGAAGCGGGAGAGTTTGTAGTCGATCTTGATACGCAGGTCGTCGCCATCCCCCGATACAACCATGATGTCGTTGAGAATGAGGTGGGGGATGAAATGCCCGTGCGTGTGCAGGACCGTCAGGATCTCGGCCATCTGGCGGAAGAGGCCGAGCAGCACGGTGCGGCGTTGCAGGCGCCCGGAGGCAAGCAGCGATCCCCAGCCTTCCGTGTCCACCCACTCGCTGATGCGGTACCACAGCCCTTCCCGGGAGCGCCGGATAGCGTGGTGGCGCACGAACCCTTCGCCGGGAAGCTGTTTCAGTTCTTCCAACTCGCGGTGGAGCCGGGCAGCGACATCAGGGGTTACTCCCGCACGCGGAGTGAAAAGCCGGATCATCACATGCTCGTCCGTGCGTTCGCGGACGGCTCGGCAAAGAAACGTGGAGTAGCCTTCGTGGAGGACATCGATGATGCGGTAATCGTCAATGTGGTGGCGACGCTCGCTGAGGCCGCTGCCGCAGGCGGGACAGGCAGCGATTTCCTCTGCGACCGGTTGGCCGCACGTCGGACAGAATTTCATGTTCAGAATTTGAGTCGGACAGGGTGAGGTGCGCCGGGATCAGAACCCCCGTGCGTTTTTTAACACGACCGGCCGTCTTTTTCCAGAGGATCTGCGACTTCAATGGATATGCCGATAAAAGAAGGGCAGGGATCTTGCGATCTCTGCCCCTTCCTTGGCTTCCAAGGATGTCGTTGTTTCCTGCGATGAGCTTTCAATTTTTGGTTGTGAAAGTCACCCATGAAAGATGCACGAGCACCCGAGAAGCCAGCCGCTCTCTATGAGGGCCATAAGGATTTAATTCTTCGACAATATCGAACCTGAAAGCAAAATGTGTGCAAGCATAACGTGCAAGCGTTAATACCGTTTTATATCAAATGATTATGAATTAATTGGAATTTAGGCTGGTTGGGCTTGTGTAGATAAACTGCCAATTTTGGGAAAATTAGTTCATGTGTTGTCTCAGAAGGCGCTGCGGTTCCAGTAAAAGATAAGGATCAGGGCGCCAAAGAAGATGCGGTACCATGCGAATGGGACGAAGGACCTGCGCGAAACGTATGACAAAAGACCGCGGATGACCAACAGTGCGGAAAGAAACGAAACGACGAACCCTATCGTGAATACCGGAATATCGGCGGTTGACATTAAATCTCTCACTTTGGCGAGCTTGATGAGCGACGCCCCCAACATGGCCGGGATCGCCAGAAAGAAAGAGAACTCGGTGGCAGCCATGCGCGAGAGATTCAACGCCAGCCCGCCCATGATGGTGGCGCCTGAGCGTGAAATCCCGGGGAAAAGGATGGCCAACACCTGGATCAAACCGACTCCGAAGGCCTTTTTCAGCGGAATGCGGTCGACGCTTTCCACGCTGGGGGTCGTGCGCCGGCGCTCGATCAGCAGGATCGCCAGCCCGCCGGCCGCGAAGGCCAAGGCCACCGGGATGGGGCGGAACAAGTGCGCTTCGATCCATTTTTCGGTAGGAAGTCCGATCACAACGGCCGGCAGAGTGGCGACGATGAGGTTGGCGACCAAGCCGCGGGCCGCCGGCTTGCGGCGCAGGTTCAGAAGCACATCGATGAATTTCATCCGGTAGAGCCAAACGACGGCCAGGATGGCGCCGAGCTGGATGAAAATGATGAACGCATTCTCCTTGCGGCCCGTGAAGCCGAGCAAATCCTGGCTCAGGATCAGATGCCCCGTAGAGGAGACCGGGATAAACTCGGTCACGCCTTCAACGACCCCCAAGAACGCGGCTTTTAGTATCGGCAACAGGTCCATGCCGTGGTTGGCTCCTTCCATCGGGTATAAAAAAGTATTGGTTCAGCGACCTTCCTATATAGAGATCTCGCCGGAACCGCAAATAGTTTGGAATGAGAAAATTCCAGACCACTTGGCTATGTTTTAAAACGATCGGAAAGAAGTTAAGTTTGCTCTTGCATGGCCTATTTTTTCTCGGTATTAGACGTCGACACAATAGAAGTTGGACGTTCTTGCATAAACCCTCCATCGCCCTTGTGAGCTTTTTTGTGCGGGCTCTTAATTTCGGCAAAAATGACGCATCGTGTCCGGAACCGAGAAGAAAATCGGACGGAAAAGCGCTTGCGCCTGAACACGTTATCCAGCCGCCGGCTTTTAAGGTTTTTTGGAAAGCGGATATTCCCGTGCACCTCTGCAATGACGTCAGTAGAAAAAGGCGAAAACGGCAACCAAACAGTCTTTGAGGGAAAAAAGGAGGGAGGAGATTATGCGAAAAGGATTGATTGCGGTCGGGGCTATTTTGCTAATGGTCGGCCTGGCATCATCGCTCCAGGCTGGGGGCGTCATCAACAAACAGAACCTGAGCGCCGATTACATCCGTACGTTGAACCGCAACGCCGCCACGGATATGGCCGATGCCGCCGTTTATAACCCGGCCGGCACAGCGATGATGCAGGACGGCCTCTTCTTGAAGGCGGATGTGCTTTATTTGATGAAGGATTATTCCAACCAACTGCCCAGTGCCATTGGGCCTCTTCCTTTAACCGGAGGAACACTGGACTCAGACGAACCCTCCATTATTCCCGGTTTGTTTGCGGTGTACAAGCAAGAGCGCTGGTCTGTCTTTTTTGATGTCACCATCCCCGGCGGCGGCGGAGAGGTCAATTATAACGACGGCAATGCGCGCACGACCATGCTGTCTCTTCCCACCCCCTTTGGAGGCTTGGGGACTTACCTGGGCGGGCCTACCGGAAATCCCAACAACATAGACCAGTCCATAGAAGCTGACAGCTACTACGTCGGCTACAGTCTGGGAGGCGCCTTCAAGATCTTCGATTCGCTTTCAATCGGCGGCGGCGTGAGGTATGTCGATGCCTATCAAGAGTTCAAAGGCAAGGCGCGAGGGGCCATTAACTCGGTCGACGTCAAGATCGAGCGCACGGACGAGGCCTTCAATTATTTCTTAGGCCT
>CAZNAX010000159.1:0-7400 GCA_964570965.1 uncultured Desulfatibacillum sp. | reverse complement strand
CAGGCCGACGACGGCGCGGCCCAGGTGGGCGGCATGCTGGCGGCCATGCTGGACTGGCCGTATGCCTCGCTGGTGAACCTGATCGAGGTTCAGGAGAACAAACTTCGGATCGGCCGTGAGATCGAGGGCGGCAATCAAGAGGTCAATGAGATCATGCTGCCGTGTGTCCTTTCGATCCAGACCGGCATCAATGAGCCGCGCTACGTGGGAATCCGCGGCATTCGCAAGGTGGCCTCGCTGGAGATCCCGGTCATGAATGCGGAGGCGCTCGGGCTGGATACTGCCGGTTTGGGTCCGGCGGGGGCGCGCGTGCAGCGCTTGGACTACTTTGTGCCGCCGGCCGGTGCCGGCGCCGAAATGCTGGAAGGCAGCACCGACGAGATCACCGCCAAGCTGATCGATCTTCTGAAAGCCAAAGGAGGGCTCAAGTAATGGCCGCGCAGGTTTTTGCATTCATACTTCACAAGGACGGCAAAGCGGACGATACGGCCCTGGAACTTTTGGCCGCCTCGCAAAAAATAGCCCCCGGCGCAGCCCCCATCGCAGTGGTTGCCGGTGCGGGGCCGGCGATAGACGGTGTGTGTCAGGAGCTGGCCGCCGCCTACCCAGAGGTCTGGAAGTTCGCCAGCGATGCGCTCGCTTACCCCAACGCTGAAATCATCCGGAAGCTGCTGCTGAACGTTCTGCCCAAAGGCTGCACCTTGTTGCTGCCGCACACCACGTTCGGCATGGACCTGGGGCCGGGACTGGCCATCAAGATGGACGCCGCGTATGTTTCGGATGTGGCGGCGGTCGAGGGGCGGGACGGCGAAACCCTCAAGGCGGTGCGCCAGGAATTCAACGGCCAGGTCAGCACCCATCTCGCCTGCGACATGGCCGGGGGAGCGGTGATCAGCGTACGTTCGGGGTGTTTCCCCGCGAGTGATTCAGGGTCCGCATCTGGAAAGGTGGTAGATAAATCTGCCGAGGTCGGAGAACTTTCAGCGAGGCGCCGGTTCGTGGAGGTGCTGCAGGCCGAGGTCGGCGATGTGGACATCACCAAGGAGGATGTCCTCGTGTCGGTCGGCCGCGGCATCGGCGACAAAGAGAATCTCCCGGTGGCCGACGAGTTGGCCAAGGCCATGGGCGCTGTGGTGTCCTGCTCGCGGCCGGTAGTGGATGCCAAGTGGTTGGAGAAAAGCAGGCAGGTGGGTACCTCGGGCAAGACCGTGAAGCCTAAAGTATATTTAGCGCTAGGCATCAGCGGGTCCTTCCAGCACATGGGCGGCCTCAAGGGCAACCCCTTCATTGTTGCCGTCAACAAAAACCCCAAGGCACCCATCTTCCAGGTGGCCAACGTAGGGGTGGTGGCCGACGTGCTGGAGTTCGTGCCGGAGCTGACCGATAAAATCAAGGCTGCGAAGTAACAATAAGGGGTTAAAATGAAGAAGAAAATATCAACGGACCAGGCACCCCAGGCCATCGGGCCTTATTCTCAAGCGATCCAATTCGGAAACCTCTTGTTCGTATCCGGACAGGTTCCGCTGGACCCCAAGGCCGGAAACCTGGTGGCGGGTGACATCGAAGCGCAGACGAAGCAGGTGATGGAGAACCTCAGCGCCATCGTCGCCGCGGCCGGCATGACGCTGGCCGACGCGCTCAAGGCTACCTGCTTTCTCAAGAACATGGGCGACTTCGCCAAGTTCAACGGCATCTACGCGGGCTACTTCGGCGATACCCCGCCGGCGCGAGAAACGGTCGAAGTTGCGAGGCTGCCGCGCGATGTCCTGGTGGAAGTGTCGCTGATCTGCGGGAAGTAGTTGACGGGGATGGAATGCGGATTGTCACCAGACCGGATTTCGACGGGGTTGTTTGCGCGGTCCTGATTTCGGATGCTCTGGGAATCGAACAACCGGTCCACTGGGTCGAACCGAACGACTTCTCGAAAGGCTCGGCCGGCATCCGGTCTGGAGACATCGTCGCGAACCTTCCCTACCATCCCGATTGCGATACGTGGTTCGATCACCATTCCACGAATCGAATCGACCGGCCCTTTAAAGGCCTGTTCCGGGACGCACCTTCGGCCGCCCGCATCGTATTCGACTATTTTCGGGGAAAGTTCAAGCGGGACTACTCCGAGCTGGTTTATTGGGCCGACCGCATCGACTCGGCCAACTTTAGCCTGGATGAGGTGCTGCATCCGGAAAATTATGATTACGTGTTGCTCTCAATGACCGTGTCGGGCGAGAAGGGGAAAGAGGAGCCGTATTGGAACAAGCTGATACGCCTGCTGCGCGAAGCAGATGTCGAACAAGCGATGGCGGATTCGGATGTAGAGGCTCGCTGCCAGACGGTCATCAGGGAGAACAGAGAGTACGCCGACTGGCTAAAGCAATACACCCGCGTCGAGGGACAGGTCGCCATCACGGATTTTCGCACCCTGGATCAGCCACCGTCCGGCAATCGGTTCCTGTCCTACTCCCTTTTCCCGGAAACCGTCGTCAGCGTCCGTATCCGCTACGAAGATTCCCAGAAGCAGACCGTCGTTGTCAACATCGGCCACAGCATCTTCAACCCGAACTGCAACGTCCATGTTGGCAGGCTGCTGACCGCCTTCGGCGGCGGCGGCCACCGCGGCGCCGCTTCCGTCCGGTTTCCGGCGGGCAAGGCTGTCAGCTATCTCCCGCAAATTTTAGCCGCACTGGTGCAGAACCAATCGAATTGAGTCGTCGAACCCTTCTACGGGTGCGATCAGAAATCCTCAGGCAAATAGAGCGTGTGTTTTCCGGTGGTCCGATTGGGGCTGATCCAGACGGTGTGGATGCCGGTAGGGGATTCAACATCCCCGACATAGGGGTAGTCACCCGGCTCTGTTCGTTCGCTCTTTTTGAAGATTTCGAGCGCTGCCGAAAATAGCTCGCAGACCTGCGGGGAGATCGTCCGTCCGCCAAATGCGTTTGGGGCGAGGTAGCCCAGCTGTTCAAGGAGGTTCGTCGTCACATAGCTGATCGGGCCGGTTGCATAGCTGCAATCCACGGCGGTCAGCGGGAAAAGGATGCCGTCCCGTAAGGCTTGCTTGTCGCTAGAAGAAAAAGGGACGATGAAATCCTTTTGCATGCGCATTCGCTCTACCGAAATCAAACGCGCGGATGCAGGAGCCATCCGCGCGTTTGATGGTGTGAGGGGCGACAGGTCAGGCCTGGCCGGTCAGCACGATGGATACACGCCGGTTGGTGGCGTTGTCGGACGACACGGGGCAGCATTCGCCCAGGCCTACGGCCGAGACTCGAGCGGGATCGATGCCCTTTTGGCCCAACGCATTCTTGACGGCGATGGCGCGGCGCTCGGAAAGCTGAAGATTGTACTGCTCGCTTCCAGTCTGGTCCGTATGGCCTTCCACCCGGATCATGGTCTGCGGATATTGGTTGAGAACATTGGCGACCCGGTCCAGTTCGGCATATCCGCCGGGCTTGATGGTTGCGGAGTTGACATCGAAAAACAGGTCGCTCTTGAAGGTGGCCGTCAGCATTTGCTCGTTGTTGCGCTGGATGGTTGCGTTGTTCTGGGAAACGGTCGAGGCCATGGCGTTGCGCAGGTCCTGCTCCTGTTTGTCCATGTACGCGCCGACGCGGTTGCCGAGGACTCCGCCGATCAGGGCACCGGTGGCCGCACCGATGGCCACTTTTTCGCGCTGATTGTGCTTGCCGGTGGCGGCCCCGATCACACCTCCAATGACCGCCCCGGCACCGGCGCCGACAGCGGTGCCAGTCTGCTCCTTTTCACCCATTGACGCACAACCGAATGCCGCCAGGGTTGCAACCACAACCCCAACTTTCAGTGTCTTCAGCATGATAGGTTCTCCTCCTCGTGCCATTATGCATTTTTCGACTTCCAGCCGCATTTTAAAACATCAAGGGTTATTTGGCAAATCTTCGATTTTGGAAAGTGTTTCCTGTTTTCCGCTGTCCGGCACCCTAATACCATCGCGAGGGCTGCGCCGGATAGTAGGCCGCCGGCGGCGGAGGCAGTGGAGTCGACATGGGCGAAGCCGATGAATAGCGGCGCGGAGGAGGGGGGGGCGGAACATAGCGACTGCGCGCGGGTCCCGAGTCGACGGTTGGGATCTGGTTGCCCTTGGCATACATGCACTGCTGATAGGCGTTGTCGTAGCGGCGCTGGACTTCCCACCCGGACCCGTAAGCCCGGTTGTTGGCCATGGCCGTGCCCGCCAGAAGACCGGCTCCGGCCCCGATGGCGGCTCCCGGTCCCACGTTGCCCGATGCCGCGCCGATCAGGGCGCCCGCCGCAGCCCCCAGAAGGCCTCCTGCGACCGCTCCGCCGGCAAGGTTCTGGTTCACGGTTTCATTCGCCGACCAACCCGCCTGATTCTGCGCCCACTGCCGACAGGTAGAATCTTCGGCTTGAAACACCTCAAACGATTTGCCCTGGCCGGGCATCACCATGACACTCGGCCCCGGCGGGATCGTCGCACACCCGCTTGCCGTCAGCAGCGCCAGCAACAACGCTATCCACAGCGGAATGTTCATCTTGATGGCTCCTCGTTAGAGCTTGTCAACGATCGGGAGGGACGGTTTCCGGAACCACTTTCATCCAGCCTCCCGGGCAGGATTTAATATACGGATAATAGCCTTGAGGATTGTCGCAATAGTACCAGTAGTCCGAATCCTCTTGGCCGCGCTGGATATATCCGTTAGGCGGTTGAACGAAGGCGGGGGGTGGAGCGTAGTAGACCGGTCCGCCGTAGTAGTATCGCGGGCCCCAGAAGGGTGGGGGGCCGGCCCAGAAACTGCCGCCGATGAATACGCGGGTGCGGCCATGATGACCGTGGCCTGCATGGCTCGTCCAGGGAATGAGCAGAAGCAGCGCCAGCAAGGCGATGAATGTTGCGATGGCTTTTTTCATTTCAACCACCTTCCGGATTTAGGCTTAACAGGCAGCTCTACCGGTTTCTCATCTGATTAGACGGATGAATCTGAAAAAAGTTTACAATTTGAAAAAGCCATTTGCTATCGGCGCCTTTTCGTGTTTTCTCGCGCCTGGCCATCAACATTTTTCGTCCTGGGGGCTGGCGAAAGCAAATAGAAGGTGCTAAGATAATTAGTAGCCGGTTGGCTGCAGCCGTGCGTCCATCGTCACAGGCTCCGAGGCTGATTAAGACAACAAGGTGAACAGTATAGTGGGGAAAATTACCGGTGCCTTGATCCGCAAAGAAGCCGACGCTTACCGCGTCCAGGGGCTCCAGGAAGAAGCGCTGACACTTTTCAAGAAGAGCCTCAACTCGGCTCCTCAGCTCCCGCTTGATGTCAAAAAAGCCATCGAACAGCAGATCCAGCAGCTTGAAGCCGAGATGGTCGGCACGGCAATCGATGAGCGCGAACAGCTCTCCGACGAACAAATCGCCGTTATCCGCCAGGGGTGGTGCGACGATGCCTCTGAGGACGATTTGGCTTGTTCCGCCCATGCGCTTTATGCGATGGGGCGCTACGAAAACGCGTTGGCGGAGTTCAGTATTTTGATCCAGCGTGGAAATTCACCTCACCACACCATTGGAGCCATGGCTCATTGCCTGGCTCAGCTGAATCCGCCCCAAACGGTGGTGGATGCCGTCGATCGGTTGGCGGCCGGGCTTTTTCAGGATTCGAAGAACAACTTCGCATTCAAGCTCTCCCTGGCGGAGGAGATGATAAAGGGCCGATTCGTCGCGCATTCTCTGGAACTCAGCCGCTATTTGGCCGAACATTCCGGCATTCCCAGCGCTTACCGGACCCGCATGGAAGCGTTGGACAAAAACCTGAAGTCTTCATTCCGCAAATCCCATCCCCCCGCACGGGAACCGGGTGCTTCAAATGGTGCGGTATCAGCATCACCTTCCTTAATCCAGCGGCTCCGCGCTGCCGTCGGGACGTTCGCCGCAAAGAGGCGTTCGCCGAAACGCGACCAATGATAAGGCCCCCCGCCCGCGTCTCCCCTGCTTTTCTGAAAAAATTCAGACCTTCTTGAAGGCCGGTTTCGGGTAAAAACAATACGGACACTCCTCCGGCGCCTCATCTCCGTAATGCACATGGCCGCAAATGCGGCAGCGCCAAGCGGTCGTGCCCGGCTCCCGATTGACGCTGTCTCGATCCAGATGGACGGGGAGATCTTCGAGCGCCGGCATCACCGGCTGATAGTCGCCCATGGCAAATCCGGACAGGATGATACGCTGAATTTCGCTGGTGCCTTCGTAGATGCGGAACAGGCGGCAGTCGCGCTGGATCTTCTCGATCGGAAACATTTTAGTATAGCCGTATCCGGCGAAAACCTGCAGCGCCTCGTTGGCCACTTCGAGGGCGATTTCGCTGGCGTAAAGCTTGGAGACGGAAGCAGCGATGGTGGGATCCATGCCCTGATCGGCCTCCCAGGCCGCTTTCCAGACCAGCAGCCGCGCCGTTTCAACCTTCTGATACATGTCGGCGATCTTGTGCTGGATGGCCTGGAAGTTGGCGATCGCGGTACCGAAGGCCTGCCGACGCTTGGCGTAGTCGATGGTGAATTCCATTGCCGAGCGCGCCGCGCCCACGGCAAAGGCGCCGATCGCCGGGCGGGTGCGCGCGAAGGTTTTCATCGCCAGCGCAAAGCCCTCGCCCGGCGGGGCCAATACATTTTCCTTGGGGATGCGCACATCCTTGAAGTGAATTCCAACGGTGTTCGATCCCCGCTGGCCGAGCTTTGGGATGCGGCGTCCGATCGAAACCCCCTGCCAGTCTTTTTCAACCATGAATGCGCAGATTCCGCCATGTTTCTTTTCCGGGTCTATGGTGGCGAAGACGGACATATAGTCGGCCAGCCCGCCGTTGGTGATCCAATACTTGGTCCCGTTGAGAACGTAGTCGTCGCCGTCGCGCCGGGCGAGACAGCGGATGCCGGAGACATCCGAGCCCATCGTTGGCTCGGATGTGGCAAAGCAGATGAGTTTGAAATTTCGGGCGATCTCGCTGAAATATTTCTTCTTTAGATCGACGTTGGTCGATAGCCGCAAAGGCTCCATTCCGAGCGAGTTGTCGAAGATGGAGGTGGCCAGCCCGGCGCAGGCGGCGGAAAGCTCTTCGGTGATCAGGACGTTTTCCACCAAGCCCCATCCCTTGCCGCCGTATTCTTTGGGCATATCGGCGTTCATGATGCCTGCCTCCCACGCCTTGCGCAATACAGGCAGCGGCGTATCGTCGACCGCATCGTAATGCCAGGCGACGGGCAGAATTTCCTTCAAGGCGAACTCTCGCGCCCGTTTCTGGATTTCAACCTGTTCCGGCGTCAAACTAAAACCGAGCATGGCGACGACCTCCGGTGTTGGAATCGGTAAAGTTATTTTGAAACTATACCGGAGGGATAACGGCAAGGCAAGGCTGCTGCCTGCACGGGGC
>CAZNAX010000158.1:0-7424 GCA_964570965.1 uncultured Desulfatibacillum sp. | reverse complement strand
ACAGACCGTGCCGACCGGCCTGGCGGTTCAGCTCCTTGCGCAGCACGCCGGGCTCTACATCGGCCTGCAGGTCCTGCGGCCGGATCTCCAGGATGCGGTTCATGCGGGTCATGTCCACGACCAGCCCCCCGCGGGTGGGCACCGGATTGCCCTCGGTGCTGGTGCCGGCGCCCCACGGCGTGACCGGTACATCCCGTTCATACGCCCAGGCCAGAATGCGCGCGACCTCTTCGGTCGTTTCCGGCCAGATGATGCCCGCCGGAAGCGTCCCCTGGTGGAACGATATGTCGTGCAGATGCAGCTCCCGGTTGGACTGCCCGGTGGAAAACCGGTCCGGGCTCACCATGGCCGCGAGCTCGGAAGTTTGTTGAGCCGTGAATTCTTTCATGGAATGTCCTCCAGTATAAAATCGCGGGGCCGGTTCGTTTTCCTGCCCCGCGATTTCATTTGTAGATCAGCGACGGAAACCAGGTAGTCAGCGGCGGCCAGTAGCAGGCGATCAGCAGGGCGAATATGGCTACAATGACGAGCGGCATCGCGGCCCGGCCCACTTGGCCGAGCGGCATGCCCGATATCCCGCAGGCCACAAAGAGACAGATGCCGACCGGCGGGGTGAGCATGCCGACGGCGAGGTTGACCACCATCAGCACGCCGAACTGGATCGGGTCGACGCCCATTTGAACGGTGATGGCTGCCAGCACCGGCACGAGCAGGATCAGGGCGGCCGTGGTTTCCATGACGCAGCCGACGACGAGCAGCCCCGCCATGACCAGCAGCAGCAGCCCCCACGGCGGCAGCGCCAGCGATTGGATGGCGGTCTGCACCAGCATAGGGGTCTGCTTCATGGCGACCAGCCAGGTGAAGACCTTGGCCATGGCGATGATGAAAAGAATGGTGGCGGCCACGACCTGGGAGCGGATGATGAGAGCCGGCATTTCCTTCCACGTGAGCTGACGGTTGACGACCATGGCGACGAACAGGGCGTAGAAGACCGCCAGGGCGGCCGCCTCGGTGACGGTGACGATGCCGGTGAGGATCCCGCCCAACACGATGACCGGCGCGCCCAGGGCCCAGATCGCCTCCTTCAGTGCGGCCAGAATGCGCTTCAATGAGAAGGCCCGGCGCGTTCCGTAGTTGCGGCGCCAGGCATACCAGATGGCAACCCCCATGAAGCTCAGCCCGAACAGCATGCCCACCATCATCCCGCCGGCAAACAGCTTGGCGATGGAGACATTGGTCAGAAAACCGAAGATCACCATGGGGATGGACGGCGGGATGATGACGCCGATGGATCCCCCCGCCGCCACCACGGCCGCCGAAAACGCGGGGGGATAGCCCTGCCGGATCATGGCGGGGATAGCGATCGCGCCCAGCGCGGCCGTGTCCGCCGCCGCCGATCCGGAAATGCCGGCGAAAAACATGGAGGCCACGATCACCGCGCAGGCCAGGCCGCCGGGCACCCAGCCGACCAGGCTGTCGGAGAAGTCGATCAGTTGGCGCGAGATCCCCCCGGTTTCCATGATCGAGCCGGCCAGCATGAACAGGGGAATCGCGAGCAGGTCGAAGGAGTCCACGCCGGCGAAGAGCAGCTGGATGATCGTCTGGCCCAGGGCCGAGATCTGGACCCCGGCGGGGAAGACCCCGGGGGTCAGCATAAAGCCGATGGCGGGCAACCCGATCGAAAGCGCGATGGGCAGCCCCAGGGCGATCAACCCAAACAGGCATGCGAAGAGCAGGAGCACGATCATGGCGTTTTCCGTTCAAGCGTGCGGGCCATGTCCGCCAGCACGTGCACGACGAAGATGACGGAGGCGGCCGGGATCACAGCAAACGGGATGGCCATCGGGATCTGCAGCGAGGAAGACGTGTGCTCCGCGGCCTTCAGCGTGTAGACGGCGCCGAACCAGGCGATCAGCCCGAAGCAGGCAAGCGTCAGCACTTGCAGGCCGACCACGATGGCCTGCTGGATCGCCGGGCCCAGCTTGTGCCCGAAGCCCTTCAACCCGATGAAGCTCGCTCGCTTATAGGCGACCGTGCCTCCCAGGAAGGTGATGGCGACCAGCAGGTGGCGGCTGACTTCCTCGGACCACCCGAGGGAGGCGCCCGCATACCGGAAAACCACCTGTGCGAACAAAATGAGGCAGATGGCGGCACCGATCACAAACAGGATCTTTTCAACCAGTGCGTTGACGGCCTGGCTGGTGCGTTGCAGCAAAGGCATCCGATGCTCCCGGTTTGCATGGAGTGTTTCTAAGAAAGTCGATTTTCAAATCCCCCTGGCCCCCTTTGTCAAAGGGGGAAAAGGAAGGACAAGAGCGGATCGATTTCGTTATCGAGGGTATGGCGCTGCGCGCCATACCCTGCTTCCAAAAAAATAATTTTAACTTGAAGCAAAAACGCTTGTGGGAGCAGCTTTCCGGCCGCCACGCGCGTGGCCGAAAGCCACTCCCACAAAAAACATCCAGGGGCCACTGCGGGGTGCCGGGCCCTGCCAGCGGCACCCCAGGCTCCCCACGGCGTTACTTCACCGCCTGTTGGATCTGCTGGACCAGTTTCTTGGTGTCGCCGGAGGCAGATTCGATCACCGGGGCCGTCGTCTTGCGGAAGGCCGCCAGGTCGGGCTTGTCCTCCACCTGCATGCCGGCCGCCTTCAGCTCGGAAAGCTGTTTGACCTCGTTGTCGCGGATGAAGCTGCGGCCTTGCATGGACGCCTTGCGCGCGCAGTCCATGACCACTTGGCGCTCCGCTGCGGGCAGGCCCTCGATGAAGGCCTTGTTGGCCACGAAGACCAGCGCCGAATAAACGTGGCGGGTGAGGGTCAGGTATTTCTGCCCCGCTTCCGGTAATTTGGCGGCATAGATGACCGCGATCGGATTCTCCTGGCCGTCGATGACGCCCTGCTGGAGCTGCGTGAAGATCGGCCAGGCCATGGGGGTGGGATTGGCCCCGATGGCGCGCCAGATGGCGAGATGGGTGGGTGCTTCCATGGTGCGGATTTTCAAAGCTTTGAGATCTTCGGGCGTTTTGACGGGGCGCTTGGAGTTGGTGACGTTGCGAAACCCGTTGTCCAGGAAGGCCAGCGCCACGAAACCGGATTTTTCGAACTTCTTGGCCAGCTCCTGGCCGATGGAGCCGTCGAGCACCTTGTCGGCCGCCTCGTAGGAGGGGAAGACAAACGGCATCTCCAGGGCCTTGATCTCGGGCACGAAGGCCTCGATCGGGCCGGTGGTGCAGACCGACATCTGGGTGGTGCCGAGCTGGATCTGCTGCAGCACCTGGGTCTCGCTGCCCAGCGATGCCGAGTGGTGGACCACCACGCTCAGCTTGCCGGGCGCCGCCTTCTCCGCGCATTCCTTGAACCAAACGGCCGCCTTGGTGTGAACGAAGTCCGGGTTGGTGACTGCCGCGATGTTGATCTGGGTCTGGGCCGAAGCCCCGCCGGCCAAGCCGGCCAGGCAAAGGCCGACAACGACTGCCATCATTCGTGAACGCATAAGACTCCCTCCTTTGGGGTGCGGATCGCAAAATCCGCTCAGTGAACTGGATGGCTGAGGATTAGTAGAATTCTCATTCGGTGTCAACACGACCTGAACCGGTCAACGTCAGGCCGTCTGCCTGCCAAAGGTCTCCCGGGTGAAGCACAGCAGCACCAGGGCGAGCAGGATCCAGGCCATCATCAAACCGAAGCCCGCCTGAAAGGCGTTCAGGCTGTAAATGCGCACCCCCTCCTGGACCGCGCCTTCCCAGCGACGGTCGAGCATCCAGCCGACCGCCGGCTGCAGCACGGTGGCGCCCAGCATGATGCCCATGTTGATCACTCCGGAGATGGTTCCCGCCAGGTGCGCCGGAACGGATTCCTTGGCGAGCGACCAGCAGATGATGAAGCTGGCCGAGCACAATCCCGTTGCGGCCGTCAAAAGCGTCAGAAGTGCCGGTGAAAGCCCGGGAACAAAAAAGATGAGCGCCCAACCGAGGCCGGCGAGAATCTGGCCGAGGATCATCAGCGGCTTGCGGCGTCCCAACCGGTCGGAAAGCCAGCCGAACACCGGGCTCGCCGCCGCCCAACAGATCATCAGCAGCGAAGTCAGCGAGGCCGCCTGGGCCGTGGATAGGCCGTAGTGGGTGGTCAGATAGGGGACGCCCCACAGGCCGCAGAACGTCAGCACCGAGCCCACCAGGCTGGCCGGAATGAAGAAAAGCAGCCGGGTGTTGCCGTAGCGGAACACCTGCTCGATGCCGGCCCAGGCGCTCTGGCGCCCCGACGGCTCGGGCAATGCCGGGGAGCCGGCGTAGCTTCGATAGCCCCGTTCGCTCGGGTCATCGCGGACCAGCATCCAAGTGACGGCGGCGAGCAGGCCGGTGGCCGCCGCCGCGGCCAGCATGACCGGGCGCCAGCCGAACCCGTCCACGAGCAGCCGCAACGGTACCCCCGCCGTCACTGCTCCCAGGATGCCGGCCAGCAGCCCCAGCCCCGAGATCATTGAAAAATACCGGACCGGGAACCAGTTGACCGCCAGTTTGAGGGTCACCACATAGGCCACTGAAACGCATCCGCCGATGAGCAGGCGGCCGAGGCAGGCCCAGGTCATGCTCGGGGAGAGCGCGAAGAAGACCGCGCCCGCCGCCGAGCCCAAGGCGCCGAAGGTGAGCAGGCGCCGCGGACCCCAGCTGTCCGCCAGTATCCCCGTGGGGATCTGCATCAGCCAGTAGCTGTAGAAGTAGAACCCGGAGAGGTTGCCCAGGGCGGCGGCGCTGATGTCGAAATCGCGCATCAGCTCCCGGGTCATGACGGCCGGCGCCAGACGGTGGAAGAAGCCGATGACATAAAAAAGCGACGCGAGACCCCAGATGAGCCAAGCGAGGCGAAGCGGAGGATAATGATCGGGTTTTGACTTCAATATGGAAAAACGTTTTAAGTTTTAAGTGCTTAAGTTTTAAGCAAAAAGAAACAGCCGATCGCTATCGATTCGATTTCTTTTCCTTAACACGTAAAACTTAAAACTTAAAACTCCTATTCCTTTTCGGCCGTGAACACCGGTCCACCAGGTAGAGAATAGACTTATAATGGATCCCGCTGTGGGCCGAAAGTCCGATCTCACAGGTGCGGCTCGTGGAGTAGCCCGCGCTGCATTTGCCCGCCACGCCGGCTCGCAGGTTCTGCAGGGCCGACGCATTGAGTTCCGGGTAATTGAACCCCCGGTCGCCGGCGAACCCGCAGCAGCCGACAAGGTCCGGCACCACTACTTTACGGGCGCAGGCCTTGGCCAGGGCCAGGGCCTTGGCTTCGAGTCCCATTTTTGTGCTGCTGCAGACGTGATGATAAGCAACGGTTTCTTCCAGCGGCGTAAGGCTCAGGTGCTCCATCAGATAGGTCAGGGTGAACTCGACCGGGTCGAAAAGCTTCAACCCAGCGCCCATCACCTTTTTCATGCGGTACAGGCAGGGGCTGGTGTCGACCAGCACCGGCAGGCGGCCGCCGTCGGTCGCATCCAGCAGGGCGGCCTCGAGGTCCCGGGCCTTGGCGTCCGCTTGGGCCCTGAATCCCTTGCTCTCGAAGGGCGTTCCGCAGCAGAGCGCTTCCATCCGCGCTGGAAACAGGACTTCGTAGCCGGCCTTTTCGAGGAGCTTCCGGGCCACCGTATGCAGCGGGTCCCGGTCCGGGTCGCCATGAGCCGGACCCATGGTGCGGCTGATGCAGCTCGGGAAGTAGACGGCCTGCCTGGCGGCGCCGTTCACCGGTCGCGGCCGGGGGCCGTCGATGCCGCGCGGCATCCAGCGCGTCCAATGCGGGATGCGGTTTCCGCTCAGGCGGCGCGCGCCGGCGGAAAGTTTCTCCATGCGGGTCGAGCCAAACAGGCCGTGGATCGCGTCGGCGGCCTTGAGACCGGCCCGCGCGACGGCGGCGACCCGACCGAAATGCTCTGCGGCGAAAGCCGCAGCGCGTCGGGCCGCAGGACCGACGCTTTGACCGCGCAGTTCCTTGGTGTGCTCGCCGGTGTTGATGTCCACCGGACAGGCTACCGCGCACAGTCCGTCCGCCGCACAGGTCTGCTCGCCCGGGTAGCGGTACCCGGCTTCGAGATCGGCCAGTCGCTCCGGGTCTGCACACATGGCCCGCAGCCGCGCGATTTCGCGCTGGATCACGATGCGCTGCCGAGGGGTGAGCGTGAGATTTTTGGACGGGCAGTTCGCCTCGCAGAAGCCGCATTCGATGCATTTGTCGATGATCGGGTGGGCCGGCGGAAGGGGCTTCAGGTTTTCGATATGGGCCTGGGGGTTGGGATTGAGGATGACGCCGGGGTTCAGCAGGTTTTTGGGGTCGAAGATCGCCTTGATGCGTTGCATCACGGCATAGGCCTCGCGGCCCCACTCCAACTCGACATAGGGCGCCATGTTGCGGCCGGTGCCGTGCTCGGCCTTGAGCGAGCCGTCGTAGGTGTTCACCACCATGTTGCAGACATCGTCCATGAACCGCCGGTAGCGTTCCACCTCCGCCGACCGTCCGAAGTCCTGGGTGAAGACGAAGTGCAGGTTGCCTTCCAAGGCGTGGCCGAAAATGATGGCTTCGTCGTAGCGGTAGCGGCGCAGAAGGTCTTGGAGATGAAGGGTGGCCGTGGCCAGACGGTCGGTCGGGAAGGCCACATCCTCGATGATCACCGTGGTGCCGAGTTCGCGCACGGCGCCTACGGCCGGAAAGAGTCCCTTGCGGATGTTCCAGAGCGCGGTGTACTCCGCGGCCTGGTCGGTGAAGGCGATGGGCCGTTCGAAGGCAACCCGCTGCAGCGATTGCGTCACCGCGCGGATCTGTGCCCGGAGTTCATCGACCGTGTAGCTGCGGGTTTCCACGAGCAGGGCTGCGGTGGGGGGGGCGAGGGTCTTCAAATAGTCCGGCATGCCGGCCTTGCTCTCCACCGAGCGCAGGGCGGCGCGGTCCATGAGCTCGACCGCGGCGACCGGCTGCTCGCTCAGGATGGCCGCGGCGGCGGCGGCGGTTTCGATCTGGGGAAATATCATCAAGGCGCTCGCCTTGCAGGGATGTTCGACGACGGTGTGATAGGTGATCTCGGAGATGAACCCCAGCGTGCCTTCGGAACCGATCATCAGATGCAGGAGGATGTCCAGGGGGTCCTCGAAGTCCACCAGGGCGTTCAGGCTATAGCCGGTGGTGTTCTTGATTTTGTACTTGCGGCGGATGCGCTCCGCCAGGAGCGCGTCGGCGCGGACATCCCGGCCGAGGGCGCCCAGGGCATCCAGCAGGTCCCCGCGGGAACGACGAAACGCGTCGCGGCTGGCGGCATCCGTCGTGTCCAACCGGCTGCCGTCCTGGAAGAGAATGCGCATGCCGGCCACGGTCCGATAGCTGTTCTGGGCGGTGCCGCAGCACATGCCGCTGGCGTTGTTGGCCGCGATGCCGCCGATCATGG
>CAZNAX010000157.1:0-7493 GCA_964570965.1 uncultured Desulfatibacillum sp. | reverse complement strand
TCGAATACAGCGTCGACAAGGCCAAGGCCCTGCTGGCCGAGGCCGGCTTCCCCGAAGGCAAGGGCTTGGATGAAATCACCCTGTGGTGCATGCCCGTGGCCCGCCCGTACAACCCCGAAGGGCTGAAGGTCGGCGTCGCCATGGTGGCGGACCTGGCCAAGGTCGGCATCCGGGCGCGCATCGTCAGCTACGAGTGGGGCACCTATCTGAAGCGGCAACGCGAACAGCCGCCGGACATGGACCTCTTCCAACTCGGTTGGACCGGCGACAACGGCGACCCGGATAATTTCCTGGCGGTGCTCTATGACGGTATGGCCTCCAACGCCGTTCGCACCCAATGGCACCATGCGGAGTACCACAGTTTGATGGAGCAGGGGCGTCAGACGTTTGATCAGGCCAAACGGGCTGAGATCTACAAGAAAGCCCAGCAGCTCATGTACGACGAGATGCCCGTGATTCCCGTCGCGCACAGCACCCAGACCTGGCCGATGCTGAAGAATGTGCAGGACTTCAAGCTCCACCCCACGGCCTCGATCCGGCTGAAGAACGTGTGGCTGGAAAAATAATGGCGGGTCCAATGGGCCGAGGGTTCAAGGGTTCGAGTGAGAGACACCATTTCACTCCTCCCTTGAACCCCCTCGACCCCTTGAATCCTTGAACCCTTTCCTTTTTTATGGCCTCCTTTATCATCCGCAGAATTCTGATCCTCATCCCGACCCTCCTGGGGGTGTCGATCATCATTTTCTTCATGCTCCACCTCACCCCGGGTGACCCGGCTGAACTCCTCCTGGGCGAGCGCGCCTCGGACGAAGCCCTGAAAAATCTGCGCGAGCATCTGGGCTTGAATAAACCCCTCTACGTCCAATACGGCCTGTTTCTTAAACGCCTGATCACCTTGGACCTGGGGGAGACCATTTGGACCCGCCAGCAGGTCTGGGTCGAAATCCGGCAGCGCTTCCCCGCCACCATCGAACTGTCCGTCGCGGCCTTGATGATCAGCTGCACGTTAGGCATGATCTTCGGCATCATCTCCGCCACCAAGCAATACTCCATCTTCGACTACCTGAGCATGCTGGGCGCCCTGGCCGGGGTGAGCATGCCCATCTTCTGGCTGGGGTTGGTGTTCATGCTCATTTTTTCGGTCTGGCTGGGGTGGCTGCCCATCTCCGGCCGCCTGAGCATCGGGGTGCACCTGGACGTGATCACCAACTTCTACCTGGTGGATGCCATCATCACGAAAAACGGGCCTGCTTTGCGAGACGCCCTCTGGCACCTCATCATGCCGGCGTTTACGCTGTCCACGATCCCGACGGCCATCGTGGCCCGCATGACCCGCTCCTCCATGCTGGAGGTGCTGCGCCAAGACTACATCAAGACGGCCAAAGCCAAGGGGCTGTCCCAGTTCAAGGTGATCTTCAAGCACGCCCTGAGAAACGCGCTGATCCCGGTCGTCACCACGATCGGGCTGCAGTTCGGCGTGCTCCTGGGGGGCGCCATCCTGACCGAGACCATCTTCGCCTGGCCGGGAGTGGGCAAGTGGATGTACGACGCCGTGATGCAGCGCGACTACATGGTGATCCAGAACGGCACCCTCTTCATCGCCGGTCTTTTCGTGGTCATCAACCTGGGGGTGGATGTGCTGTATGCGGTGATCAATCCGAGGATCAGTGTGAAATGAAAAAAGGTTTAAGGTTTAAAGTTTAAAGTTAAAAGAAGGGCTATGAGAGTTAACCGCATGCCTTCAACTTTAAACCTTAAACATTAAACTTTCGGTCGAAAGACCGAACGAATTCAATCGAACCCCGAAGAGCGAAAAAAGACCCAACAGACGATATGACACTGAAACACCCCGAAGACCGCCACCCCATGCTCGACCAGCTCTCACAGCTGTGGCGGAACAGAACCGCCGTAGCCGGGTTGATCGTAATCACGGTCTTCACCCTGAGCGGCATGCTCGCACCGGTTCTCAGCCCTCACGATCCGATCGAAACCGCCCTCTACGACCAGCTCAAGCCTCCGGCCTGGAGCGAAGGGGGCTCGACGAAGAACATCCTCGGCACCGATGATCTGGGCCGCGACATTCTCTCGCGCATCATCTACGGCGCCCGGGTATCGCTGCTGGTGGCCGTGGTGAGCGTGGGGCTCGCCTTCTGCTTCGGGACCATCATCGGCAGCATATCCGGCTACTACAAGGGCCGCCTCGACGACATCGTCATGCGCGGTATCGACATCATCCTGTCCTTCCCCTACATCCTGCTGGCCATCGTGGTGGTGGCCTACCTCGGGCCGAGCCTTCAGAATGCCATGCTCGCCATCGCCATCACCTATGTGCCGCGTTTTGCGCGCATCGTGCGCGCAAGCGTGCTGGAGGAGTGTGAGAAGGACTATGTCTTGGCCGCCCGGGCCATCGGCGCCAGAGACCTGCGGATCATTTTCGTCGCCATCCTGCCGAACTGCATGGGTCCCCTGATCGTCCAGACCACGCTGAGCTTCGCCTCGGCCATCCTGGATGCGGCCGCCCTGAGCTTTCTGGGCTTGGGGGCGCAGCCGCCCACGCCCGAGTGGGGAGCCGACATCGCCCGCAGCCGGGCACTGATCCTGAGAGCTTCCTGGGTGATGACGTTTCCGGGGCTGGCGATCCTGGGCGCCGTGCTCGGATTCAATCTGCTGGGGGACGGACTGCGGGACGCCCTGGACCCGCGGCTGAGGGACTGACCGCATGGCCGCCGCCCCCCTGCTCGAAATCCGAAACCTTCGGACCCACTTTTCCGTACGCGGTTACACCGCCAAGGCGGTCGACGATGTGAGCCTGTCCATTCTGCCCGGACAGACCCTGGGGCTGGTGGGCGAGTCCGGTTGCGGAAAAAGTGTCACCGCCCACTCCATCATGCGCCTGATTCCCATCCCGCCGGGCCGCATCGCGGGAGGCGAGATCCTATTCGAAGGCCGCGACCTCCTCAAACTCTCCGAGGCCCAGATGCGCCGCATCCGCGGCAACCGCATCTCCATGATCTTCCAGGAGCCCATGACCTCTCTCAATCCCACCTACCCGGTCGGCGACCAGGTCGCAGAAGTACTCCGGCTGCACACGCGGCTCAGCCGGTCGGCGGCCCGCGGGCGGACAGTGGACATGTTCAAACTGGTCGGCATCCCTGCACCCGAAAAACGCATCGACGACTACCCGCATCAAATGAGCGGGGGCATGCGCCAGCGGGTAATGATTGCCATGGCGCTCGCTTGCAACCCGCAGTTGATGATCGCCGACGAGCCCACGACGGCACTCGACGTCACCATCCAGGCCCAGATCCTTGACCTCATGAACAAGCTCAAGGAGGAAACCGGGGCCGCCATCCTCTTCATCACCCACGACCTCGGGGTCATCGCCGAGATGTCCCAGCACGTCGCCGTCATGTACGCCGGTCGTATGATGGAATACGCCGGTGCGGGCTCCCTGTTCCACAGCCCGAAGAATCCGTACACGGTAGGCTTGCTGGGATCGATCCCGGTCTTGGGCCGGGATACCGCAGGCGGCCGCCTGAAGACCATCCCCGGCGTGGTGCCGTCCCTGCTGAGGCTGCCGGAGGGCTGCCTCTTCAGCGACCGCTGCCCGGATGTGTTCGAAGACTGCCGCCGGGTGGCCCCCGCCATGGTACCCGTCAGCGAGAACCATTGGGTGAGGTGCTTGAAGTATGTCTGACCGCCCCCTTCCTTCTGTTTCCCCCTTTGAAAAAGGGGGCTTAGGGGGATTTAAAATCGACTTATCGGAAGGCTATCAGCCGCGACAACGAGGTTGAAGACCGATGTCTGATCCTACCCCGAGGAGACCGCTCTTGGATGCCCGCGACATCGTGAAACACTACCCCATCTGGGGGGGCGTGTTCATGAAACAGACCGGATCGGTCAAGGCTGTGGACGGGGTCAGCCTTGCCATCGGCGAGGGGGAAACCGTCGGCCTGGTGGGAGAGTCCGGCTGCGGCAAGACCACCTTCGGACGGGCCATCCTGCGGCTGGAGGAGCCGACCTCCGGCGAGGTCCTATTCCAGGGCCGCAACATCCTGGGCTGTTCCAAACATGAGATGCAGGCCCTGCGCCGGGAGATGCAGATCATCTTTCAGGACCCGTTCTCCTCTCTCAACCCCCGCAAGACCATCAGCCACATCATCGGTGAACCGCTTCTGGTCCATGGTGTGAAGAGCCGCCAGGAACGGGAAGGTCGAGTCCTGGAGCTTCTGGAAGTGGTGGGGCTACGCAAGGAGCACATGCGCCGCTACCCGCACCAGTTCTCCGGCGGGCAGCGGCAGCGGATCGGAGTGGCCCGGGCCCTCGCGCTGAGACCCAAGCTGGTGGTATGCGACGAGGCCGTCTCGGCCCTGGACGTCTCCATCCAGGCCCAGGTGATCAACCTGCTCAAGGACCTGCAGCGGGATTTCGGGTTGACCTATCTCTTCATCTCCCACGACCTGAGCGTCGTGGAGCATGTCAGCAACCGGGTGGCCGTGATGTATTTAGGCAAGATCGTCGAGCTCGCGCCCAGCAAGGACCTTTACCTCGAGCCGCTGCACCCCTACACCCAAGCCCTGCTCTCGGCCGTTCCGATCCCGGACCCGTCCCTGCAGCGGCCCGGCCGGATCATTCTGAAGGGCGATGTTCCCAGCCCCATCGACCCGCCCGCCGGCTGCCGCTTCCACCCGCGCTGCCGCTACGCCGAAGGCATTTGTTCACAGAAAGAACCGCCGCTGTCCGAGATCCGCGAACGTCACTGGGCCGCCTGTCATTTTGCCGGCCAGGTGGGGTTAAACTAGACATCCACCCGTTCCGGCAGCCGTACCAACAGCACCGGCACCGTGGCGCGGCGCAGGACGCTGCGGCTGACGCTGCCGATGATGGCCTCCTCCAGGCGCCCGCGCGGGTGATAGCCCATGACGATCAGGTCGGCCTGGCGCGCATCCGCCTCGGATAGAATACAGTCCACCGCGTCGCCCTGGGTCACCACGATCTCGTCCGAGCGCAGGTTCTTTTCGCGCAGATCGTTTTGGGCCGCCGTGAACATCTCGCCCAGCGCCTCGCGAATGATGCTGCCCTCGCGTTTTTTCCCGATCAGGATCTGGCGGACCTCCTGCTCATGGGACTGGCGCAGCTCCTCCCAGCGCTCCTCGCCGATAAACCCCTGCAAATTGGCGCTCTGGGTCGCAGAGACATCCTCCATGACATACAGGATGGTCAGGTTGGCGCCGTATTGGTTGGCCAGTCCCACGGCATAGTTGAAGGCGTGCCGGGTCTGGTGGGACAGGTCCGTGGTAAAGAGGATTTTCTTGATCTGCGGAATCATGGGATGCGGTTCTCCTTTCCATGTCATGGGTGAAATTCGGAAAAACCTTCAGCGATTCACGGCCGAGCCTCTTTCGATGCGATGTGGGAATGAATCGCCTTTTTCACGTAGTAGTACCCCAGGGCCAGAGCCAAAATAATGCCGGCGATCCCGACCAGCGCGAACGGCTCGAGTTCGTTGACCTCCAGGATGATCACCTTGCGGGCAATGGCGATCATCGCTACCAGGAACACGACTTCCACGTGCAACAGATTGTCCGATAGATAGGTGCGAATGGATTCCAGAAGCTCCAGCCCGATCAGGATCATCATGAAGAAACCGAAAATCTCGAATAGGTTGTCGATCCCCAGCAGATACTTGGGGGGCTTGAGCAGTTCGATGACCAGGATGATCAGCAGTTCGACCGTCGCCAGCAAAACGGCGAACATCATCATAACGACCAGCGCCAGAATAATGGCGCGCGTAAATTTGTGGATCAGGGAACCAACCATAGCGCCGCATCGGAAAGCTTCTGGCTGACATGGTATGACACCTTGCCGCCGAAAAAGGATTTGTTCATGCCGCGCCGGCCCATAACGATGGTACCGAAATCGCCCTCCCGCGCGGCGTTGAGGATCGTTTCTCCCACACTGAGCAGGGTCGAGGCCGTTTGGGTTTGAATCTGTTCCTCCTGGAACCCAGCCGCGCGCAGGTTTGCGAGAGCTGCGGAGAAGAAATCGTCCATGCAGCGTTTGTCGCCCTGGGCGATGAGGGCTTCCAACCCGTCGTCCGGCTTCTGGGCGAAATTGACCGCGCAGTGATCCTTGAGCCGGGGGACCACATGAAAAAAGCGTATCTTGACCTCCGAATTGCCCGAAAGCATGAACGCCAGGTGGTCCACGGCCCGCAGCGCGCTCTCGGAGCCGTCAACGGCCGCCAGGACTCGCGTCGAGTTGACCTTGCCGTCCACCAGCCAAACGGGAATGACGGGCGAATTCTCGATCAGGTGGGCGGACACACTGCCCAGGAACATCTGTTGCACCGAGGAGATCCCCCGCCGGCCGAGCAGCATGGCGTCGAAGAGGCCGTTCTGAGCCTGGTCGAGAATGTCCTTGGCCACCCCTAATTGACGCGGAAGCGTCAGCAGATCGACCTCCGCCTCGAGAACCCCCGCCCGCACCATCAGCTCTTTGTAGGGGGCCAGCAGAGCCCGCGAAGCCTCCACGTTGCGCGCCACCGCCCGGCTGAGTTCGGCCTGAGCCTGGCTGCTGCGCTTGGCTTCGTCCAGCAGAAATTGGGAAATCGGTGGTTGGATGTGCAACAAGGTGAACCCAAGCCCCGGAACAAGGGCTTTCATCCGGGCGGCATAATCGACCGCTTGCCGCGAATGCGGGGAGTCATCGATCGCCACCAATATCTTTTTCTGCATTCGCCAAGCCTTCCGCAAGGACCGATTCGGGCTTTATTTCAGCGCCCGTTTATGTTAATCAGTTGCTATCATGAACCGCAGCTTTTAACAAGCTGGGCTTAGCGGGACGCATAGATATGACTCCTGAATCCGCGAAACCGTCCAACGTCTATTTCTTCGGCACCTGCCTGATCGATGCATTCTATCCCGACGCCGGTCTGGCGGCGATCCGTCTCATCGAACGCGAGGGGGTCCGGGTGATTTTTCCGGCCGGCCAGTCCTGCTGCGGCCAGCCGGCTTACAACTCGGGATTCCCGGACGAGGCGCGCGCCGTGGCCCGTCGGCAGATCCAGGTGTTTCGCCAGGACATCCCCGTCGTGGTGCCTTCGGGTTCCTGCGCGGCGATGATGAAACACCATTATCCCGGCCTCTTCGCCGGAACGGATGATCTGGATCAGGCCCGAGCCTTGGCCTCCCGCGTTTTCGAATGGTCCGAGTTCATGATCCGGGTGCTGAAAGTCCGGTACGAAGACCGGGGCGATCCCATCCGGGTGACCTGGCATTCCTCCTGCCATGCGCTGCGCGAAATGAAAGTGATTGAATACTCCAAACAGCTGCTGCGGCAGCTCGCCCGCGTCGAACTGGCGGAGCTGACCAACGAACGCGAGTGCTGCGGCTTCGGCGGAACGTTCTCCATCAAGCATCCGGCTATCTCGGGTGCCCTGGTCAACGACAAGGTCGACGACATCCAGCGCACCGGTGCGGCGCGGGTGATCG